>JBAXJZ010000353.1:0-5027 GCA_037137595.1 Burkholderiales bacterium
GCCCCGAGTCCTCGGGCAAGACCACGCTGACGCTGCAGGTCATCGCCGAGATGCAGAAGCTCGGCGGCACCTGCGCGTTCATCGACGCCGAGCACGCGCTCGACGTGCAGTACGCGTCCAAGCTCGGCGTCCACCTCGAGGACCTGCTGATCTCGCAGCCGGACACCGGCGAGCAGGCGCTCGAGATCGCCGATGCGCTGGTCCGCTCCGGCTCGGTCGACATGATCGTGATCGACTCGGTCGCGGCGCTCACGCCCAAGGCCGAGATCGAGGGCGAGATGGGCGATTCGCTGCCGGGCCTGCAGGCCCGGCTGATGTCGCAGGCGCTGCGCAAGCTGACCGCCACGATCAAGCGCACCAACTGCCTGGTCATCTTCATCAACCAGATCCGGATGAAGATCGGCGTGATGTTCGGCAACCCCGAGACCACCACCGGCGGCAATGCGCTGAAGTTCTACGCGTCGGTCCGCCTCGACATCCGCCGCACCGGCTCGATCAAGAAGGGCGAGGAGGTGATCGGCAACGAGACCAAGGTGAAGGTCGTGAAGAACAAGGTCGCGCCGCCGTTCCGCGCTGCCGAGTTCGACATCCTCTACGGCGAGGGCATCTCCCGCGAGGGCGAGATCATCGACCTCGGCGCCACCTGCAACATCGTCGAGAAGAGCGGCGCCTGGTACAGCTACAACGGTGAGCGGATCGGCCAGGGCAAGGACAACGTGCGCGAGTACCTGCGCGAGCATCCCGAGGTCGCGCTCGACATCGAGAACAAGGTCCGCGCGCACTTCGGCGTCTCGCCGCGCGGCCTCAAGGTGATCGAAGGCGGCAAGGGCGCGGCGGCGGCCGCCTGATCCACGCGCGACAACGGGAGCGTCCACGGATGGGCTGGGGGACGCCTCGTCGGACCGCGCCCCGACTCGGCGAGCCGGCCTCCGCCGGGTCGGCCGAGCGTGATCGGGCGCTCGAGGTCGCCCGTTGGGGCGAGCGCAGTCGCGCCGAGGGCGATGATCGGGGCGACGGTGCGGCGCGCCGTCGGGCCCGTCCCGTCCTGTCGCTGAAGGGCCGCGCGCTGAAGCTGCTGTCGCAGCGCGAGCACAGCCGGCTCGAGCTCTCGCGCAAGCTGGCCCCGCATGCCGAGTCGCCGGAGCAGCTCGAGTCGCTGCTCGACGAGCTCGAACGGGGCCGGTTCCTGTCGGCGCAGCGGTTCGCCGAGAGCCTCGCGCATCGCCGGGCGCCGCGGTTCGGTGTCCGGCGCATCGCGCAGGAGCTGGGCGTCCACCGGCTCGACGAGTCGGTGTCCGAGCCGGTCCTGGTGTCCCTGCGCGCCAGCGAGCGGGACCGGGCGCTCGACGCCTGGCGGCGTCGATTCGGCGAGCCCGCCGCGGATGCGGCCGCACGCGCGAAGCAGCACCGTTTCCTCGCGCAGCGGGGCTTCACCGGCGACGCCATCCGCTGGGTGCTGCGGCACGGCGCGAACGCCGACGAGAGCGCGCCCGACGAGGTCGACGACATCGACGAATGAGCGGTTTCGTCCGGGACAAACGGTGGACGAAGCCTCGTGGCGAGGGTCATGGTGCAATGCGGCAACCATGACGCCCGTGTGGTAACCTTCGGGGCTTTTGTCCGCCTGGTCGTCCACTCCCGCCCCATGGCCCTGCCGCCGTCCGCCGCGCGCCAGCCGCTCCACCGCCGCGCCATCCAGGTCGAGGCGTTCCAGCGGGAGGACGGCCTGTTCGAGCTCGAGGCGCGACTCACCGACACCAAGACCCGGCCGATCGAGCTGATCGCCGGCACGCGTGCCCCCGGCGATCCGGTCCACGACCTGATGCTGCGCGTGACGATCGACACCGACTACACGATCGTCGCCGCCGCGGCCGACTCGATGTCCGTGCCGGTGCCCGGCGCCTGCGACACCGTCGGCCCGCGCTACGAGCGGCTCGTCGGCCTGAACCTGCTGCGCGGGTTCAGGAAGGCGGTGCACGAGCGCCTCGGTCGCACCGAAGGCTGCACCCATCTCACCGAACTCACCGCGGTGCTGCCTACCGCGGCGCTGCAGGCGTTCGCGCACCTGACCTCGCAGGCCGCGCCCGCCGATCCGTCCCAACCGCCGTTCTTCATCGGCCACTGCCATGCGTACGACCGCAGCGGCGACGTGGTGCGGCGGCATTACCCCCAGTGGTTCGTCCAAGCCGAGTGAACGGGAAAGACCGCGATGAAAATCCATGAATATCAGGGCAAGGAACTGTTGAAGAAGTACGGCGTCCGCGTGCCGCGCGGCATTCCGTGCTTCAGCGTCGACGACGCGGTCAAGGCCGCCGAGGCGCTCGGCGGCCCGGTCTGGGTCGTCAAGGCCCAGATCCACGCGGGCGGCCGCGGCAAGGGCGGCGGCGTGAAGGTCGCCAAGTCGATGGCCGAGGTGAAGGAACACGCGTCGAAGATCCTCGGCATGCAGCTGGTCACCCACCAGACCGGGCCCACCGGCCAGAAGGTCCGCCGCCTGCTGATCGAGGAAGGTGCGGACATCAGGAAGGAACTCTACGTCGGCCTGGTCGTCGACCGCGTGACGCAGAAGGTCACCGTGATGGCCTCGAGCGAAGGCGGCATGGACATCGAGGAAGTCGCCGAGAAGACGCCCGAGCTGATCCACAAGGTGAGCGTCGAGCCCTCGACCGGGCTGACCGACGCGCAGGCCGACGACCTCGCCGCGAAGATCGGCGTGCCGGCCGCGAGCATCCCGCAGGCCCGTGTGATCTTCCAGGCGCTGTGCAAGGCGTTCTGGGACACCGACGCGTCGCTCGCCGAGATCAACCCGCTGATCCTGACCGGCCAGGGCGAGGTCATCGCCCTCGACGCGAAGCTGAACTTCGACTCCAACGCGCTGTTCCGCCACCCCGAGATCGTCGCGCTGCGCGACCTCGACGAGGAGGATCCGGCCGAGATCGAGGCCTCGAAGTTCGACCTCGCCTACATCCAGCTCGACGGCAACATCGGCTGCCTTGTGAACGGCGCGGGCCTCGCGATGGCCACGATGGACACCATCAAGCTGTTCGGCGGCGAGCCGGCCAACTTCCTGGACGTGGGCGGCGGCGCCACCGCGGAGAAGGTCACCGAGGCCTTCAAGATCATGCTGCGCAACCCGGAGCTGAAGGCCATCCTGGTCAACATCTTCGGCGGCATCATGAAGTGCGACACCATCGCCGAGGGCGTGATCACCGCGTCGCGCGCGGTCGGCCTGAAGGTGCCGCTCGTGGTCCGCATGAAGGGCACGAACGAGGACCTCGGCAAGAAGCTGCTCGCCGAGTCGGGCCTCCCGATCATCGCTGCCGACTCGATGGCCGAGGCCGCCGAGAAGGTCGTCGCGGCCGCCGCCAAGGCCTGAGCCCACTTCATCCGGAGCGAATCGACATGTCGATCCTGGTCAACAAGAACACCAAGGTCATCACGCAGGGCATCACCGGCAAGACCGGTCAGTTCCACACCCGCGGCTGCCGCGACTACGCCAACGGCAGGAACTGCTTCGTCGCGGGCGTGAACCCGAAGAAGGCGGGCGAGGACTTCGAGGGCGTGCCCATCTTCGCGAGCGTCAAGGACGCGAAGGCCCAGACCGGCGCGAACGCGTCCGTCATCTACGTGCCGCCGGCCGGCGCCGCCGCGGCGATCTGGGAGGCCGTCGAGGCCGACCTCGACCTCGTCGTCTGCATCACCGAGGGCATCCCGGTGCGCGACATGATCGAGGTCCGCGACCGCATGCGCCGCGAGAACCGCAAGACGATCCTGCTCGGGCCGAACTGCCCCGGCGTGATCACCCCCGACGAGATCAAGATCGGCATCATGCCGGGCCACATCCACCGCAAGGGCCGCATCGGCGTGGTCTCGCGCTCCGGCACGCTGACCTACGAGGCGGTGGGCCAGCTGACCGAGCTGGGCCTCGGCCAGTCGTCGGCGGTCGGCATCGGCGGCGACCCGGTGAACGGGCTGAAGCACATCGACGTCATGAAGATGTTCAACGACGATCCGGAGACGGACGCCGTGGTCATGATCGGCGAGATCGGCGGCTCCGACGAGGAGACGGCCGCGCTCTGGATCAAGGACAACATGAAGAAGCCGGTGGTCGGCTTCATCGCGGGCGTCACCGCGCCCCCCGGCAAGCGGATGGGCCACGCCGGCGCGATCATCTCGGGCGGCAAGGGCACGGCGCAGGAGAAGCTCGAGGTCATGGCGGCCTGCGGCATCACCGTGACGAAGAACCCCTCGGAGATGGGCCGGCTGCTGAAGAAGGCGATCGGCGCCTGACGGACGCCGCGGCGACGGATCGGGCCCCCGCCCGGTCCGCCGCCGCCGTGCGGCGCGCTCGCGGGCGCGGACCGCCGCACGGTCGGATCGGACCACAATACCCAGAACACACGCGCGCCCGGGAGGCATTCGAGAGTGGACATCGCATCGCAGACGTTCTGGATCGCGCTCGGCCAGATCATCGTCGCCAACATCCTGCTGTCGGGTGACAACGCGGTGGTGATCGCGCTCGCCGCGCGCTCGCTGCCGCAGAAGCAGCAGAAGCAGGCCATCGCCATCGGTTCGGGTGCCGCCATCGTCATGCGGATCCTGCTGACGCTGGTCGCCGCGACGCTGTTGCAGCTGCCCTGGCTCAAGCTGATCGGCGCGGCGCTGCTCCTCTACATCGGCGTCACGCTGCTGCTGCCGGAAGGCGACGAGGACGGGGACGGTCACGGCGAAGGCAAGGGGTCGATGGCCGCCGCCGTCCGCACCATCCTGATCGCCGACCTGGTGATGAGCCTGGACAACGTGATCGCCGTGGCCGCCGCCGCGAAGGGCGACACCACGTTGCTGATCATCGGTCTCGCGATCAGCATCCCGCTGGTCATCTTCGGCAGCACGCTGCTGCTGAAGGTCATCGAGCGCTTCCCGATCATCGTCTGGGCGGGCGCCGCGCTGCTGGGCTTCATCGCCGGCGAGATCGCGCTGGCCGACCCGGCGATCAGCGAATGGATCGAAGGGCAGGCCGCCTCGAT
>JBAXJZ010000354.1:0-5016 GCA_037137595.1 Burkholderiales bacterium
TCGGCCGGGCCGGTGACCTGCAGCACCACCTCGTCGCCGATCCGCAGCACCAGCGGCGTGTCCGCGAAGAGCGCGCGTGCGGCGAGCAGGTTCAGGCCGGAGACGACGAGGTTGCGGCGCAGGCGGGCCGGGTCCGCCTCGGGCAGGCCGGCGAGCGCGGCGATCGCCGGCCGGTGCTCGGCCTGGATCAGCGTGACCTGGCGCGCGCCGCCCCCGCGTGCGCGCGACGCGCGGGCCGCGCTGCGGTCGCCCTCCAGGCCGCGCCCGGCGATCGCGAGTGCCTCGTCGACGCGGCGGACGGGCTCGCGGCGCGCGGGGCGCAGCAGGATCGCGTCGAGACGTCCGCTCCGGGGGAAGGTCGCGGCGAGCGCGCGCAGGTCGGCGGCGGGCATCGTGCGGGGTCGGGGTCCGGCGGCGCGACCCGCCGTCAGCCCCGCGCGCGCAGCGCCGCCTCGACGAAGTCCAGCCGGTCGTTGCCCCAGAACAGCTCGTCGCCGACGAAGAACGCGGGCGCGCCGAACACGCCGCGGGCCACGGCCTCGTCGGTGTTCGCCTTCAGCTCGGCCTTGGTCTCGGGCCCCTCGGCCGCGATCAGCAGCGGCTCCGGGTCGAGGCCGGCGTTCTGCGCGCAGCGCGCGAGCACGAGCGGATCGGTGAGGTCGAGGTCCAGGCCCCAGGCGGCGTCGAACAGCACGGCCGCGAGCTTGGGCACCGCGGCCTCGCCCTCGGTGCGGCGCGCGGCGACGAGCATCCGCAGCGCGCCCATCGACATGATCGGGAACCGCGACGGGTAGGTGTAGCGCAGGCCGTGACGCTGCGCCCAGCGGCCGAGGTCGACCTTCATCCAGGCGGCCTTGGCCGGGATGCGCGCCGGCGTCTCGTTGCCGGTGGCCTTGAACGCGAAGCCGAGCGAGAACGGGCGCCAGACGCAGCGGGTGCCGGTGCGTTCGGCGAGCGACTCGACCTGCGAGGCCGCGAGCCAGCTGTAGGCCGACGCGATGTCGAAGAAGAACTCGAAGCTGCGGTCGGCCATGGGCGGTCCTCGTCAGACGGTGGCGAGCGCCGGGCGGCGCGCGGGTTCGAGCGCGCGGCCGACCTCGGCCAGCAGCTCGTAGGAGCGCTTGCGCGCGTCGTGGTCGTAGATCGCGGCGCTGACCATCAGCTCGTCGGCGCCGGTGCGCTCGACGAAGCGCTGCAGCTCGCGGCGCACGGTATCGGGCGAACCCACGAACGAGCAGGCGAGCATCCGCATCGCGTGCGCCTTCTCGTGCGGGCTCCAGTACGACTCGATGTCGTCGATCGGCGGCGACAGCAGGCCCCGGCGGTTGCGGACCATGTCGACGAAGCGCTGCTGCAGGCTGGTGAAGAGCCGCACGGCCTCGGCGTCGGTGTCGGCGACGACCACGTTGATGCAGGGCATCGCGTGCGGCCGCGCCTGCTGTGCGGAGGGCTTGAACTGGTCGCGGTAGACGCGGATCGCGGCGTCGAGCTCGTCGGGCGCGAAGTGCGACGCGAAGCCGTAGGGCAGGCCGAAGTAGGCCGCGACCTGCGCGCCGTACAGCGACGAGCCGAGGATCCACATCGGCACCTTCAGGCCGGCGCCGGGCACCGCGCGGATCGTCTGGCCGGGCTGCACCTCGTCGAACAGCATCCGCAGCGCCTGGATGTCGTCGGGGAAGTGCTCTGCGGCGCGCGGGTCCACGCGCAGCGCGCGCATCGTCGCCTGGTCGGTGCCGGGCGCGCGGCCCAGGCCGAGGTCGATGCGGCCGGGGTACAGCGACTCGAGCGTGCCGAACTGCTCGGCGACGACGAGCGGCGAGTGGTTCGGCAGCATGATGCCGCCCGAGCCCACGCGGATCGTGCTCGTGCCGCCGGCGAGGAAGCCGATGACCACCGAGGTCGCCGAGCTGGCGATGCCGGTCATGTTGTGGTGCTCGGCCACCCAGTAGCGGGTGTAGCCGCAGCGTTCGGCGTGGCGGGCGAGGTCGAGCGACTTGCGCAGCGCGTCGGCGGGGGTGTCGCCGACGCGGACGGGGACGAGGTCGAGGACGGACAGCGGCAGCATGGGGGACCTGCGGGTCGGGAACGTCGGAGGTCGATGCTACGACAGGCGGCGCGCAGGCGCTCGCGGCCGTGCCACGGGCGCCCGGCCGCGGGACCGGCTCAGCGCCGGGTGAGCCGTGCCGCGACGAACGTGGCGGCGAGCGTGGGCAGCGCCGAACCGAGCTCGGGCGCGATGCGCGGCAGCAGATGGAAGAGCGCCACGCCCGCGATCCAGATCGCCACCGCGACCCATTCGACCGACGGTGCGTCCGGCCGCAGCGCGACGTCGCGGCGGCCGCCCAGGCGGCCCACGATCACGCCGTACAGCGGCACGAACACCGACGACAGCATCAGCAGGAACGGCTCGAGGCCGTGCATCGGCAGCACCAGCGCCAGCAGCGTGCAGCCCACCGCGATGACCACGCCCCAGCCCGCGACGCCGCGTTTCGGCGCGAGGCTGTGCGCGGCGACCGAGCCCGAATAGACGTCGCCGTAGGCGTTGTCGAGCTCGTCGACGAGGATCAGGCCGAGCGCGATCAGGCCGCCCTGTGCGAGCAGCAGCGCGGTGACCAGGTCGGTGGTGGGCGCCGACAGCGCGACCAGCACGCCGAGCGCGTAGCACCAGGCGTTGGCGATCGCGTAGCCGACCCAGGTGCCGGCGAGCGCGCCGCGGCCGTCGCGGCCGTGGCGCGAGAAGTCCGCCACCAGCGGCAGCCAGGAGATCGGCATCGCGATCACCAGGTCGACCGCGGAGAGGAAGCTCATGCCGCCGTCGCCGGGGCGGTTCCACATCGCGTCCCAACCCTTCATCGCCGCGAGCTGCGCGAACTGCCAGGTGAGCCACGCGAGCGAGGCGAGCACCAGCGGCAGGCCGAAGCGGCTGACGAAGCGGCGGACCAGCGCGACCATCGAGCCGTTGGCCAGGCCCACCAGCAGCGCGCCGAACACGAGCGTGGCCACCACCGCGGCCGCGCCCAGCTCCCACGGCGCGACGAGCGCGAGTGTCGCGTGCTCGGCGCCCCCGGCGGCCGGCGCGGCGGCGGCGACCCAGCCGAGGTCGCGCAGGATCGCGGTCAGGCCGTCGCGCATCACCACCAGCTCGAACGTGGTCCAGCCCACGAGCTGGACGATGTTGAGCACGATCGGCAGCTTCGCGAACGCGCCGCCGTAGGTGGCATGCATCAGGCCTGCGCTGGACAGGCCGCTGTCGGTGCCGATCCGCGCGGTCCAGGCGAGCAGGCCGGCGCCGAGCACCGAGCCGATGGCGATCGCGGCGAACGCGGCCTGCGTGCCCATCGCGGGCACGAGGAACGAGCCGACCTGGATGACGAGCAGGCCCACGCCCAGCGACAGCCACAGCGACGCGTGGTCGCGGGTGCCGAACGGGCGTTCGGTGACGGGAACGGGGACGAGCGCGGTGTTCGCGCCGACGGTCGACGACATGGTTGCTTCCCTCCGCGAGGATGACCTCGATCAGGTTCGAGGGGACTCTCTCAGCCGCGTCGCGCGCGGCACCCCCAGCATTCGCGCCGGCCGGCCGGCCGCGCGAGGGGCGAAGTGTACGGGATGCGGCGACCGTGCGCGGCGTGGCCGTTCCGCGCGCCGGGGCTCCGCGTGGCGGCCCGGCCCGGGCCGGTCGATACACTGGTGCACCGTTCCCCACCCGCCGCCCGCCGATGGATCTGCTGCTGCTGTCGAATTCCCGGATGCCCGACGGGCGCTACCTCGCGCACGCGCTCGACGCGTTCCGCGAGCACGCGGCGGGCGCACGCCGCGCGGTGTTCCTGCCCTTCGCCGGCACCACGATCGCCTGGGACGACTACCTCGCGACCGTGCGTGCGGCGCTCGAACCGCTGGGGCTGGAGATCGAGGGCGCACACCGCCTGGCCGATCCGCGGGCCGCGCTCGCCGCGGCCGACCTGGTGATGGTGGGCGGCGGCAACACCTTCCGGCTGCTCGCCGAGTCGCGCCGGCGCGGCTGGCTCGATGCGATCCGCGACGCGGTCCGCGGCGGGCTGCGCTACGCCGGCTGGAGCGCCGGCTCGGTGCTCGCCTGCCCGACGATCCGCACGACCAACGACATGCCGATCGTCGACCCGGGCGGGCTGCAGGCGCTGGACCTCGTCCCGGTGCAGCTGAACTGCCACTTCACCGACGCGATGCCGCCCGGTCACCAGGGCGAGACGCGGCGGCAGCGGCTCGCCGAGTTCCTGGTGCTGGAGCCCGCCGAGACGGTGATCGGCCTGCCCGAGGGGGACTGGCTGAGCGTGCGCGGCACCTCGGTCACGCTGCACGGACCGTTCGACGCATGGCGATTCCGCGCGGGGCGCGACGCCGAGGCGCTGAAGGCCGGGCCGATCGCGCTCGGATGACGCGACGCGACGCCGTCGACGAGTTCCGCAGCCCGCGGCCGATCGCGGGCTGGCGCGTGGTCGCGGTGTCGTTCTGGATGGCGGTGTTCGCGTGGGGGCTCGGCTTCTATTCGCTGTCGCTCTACGTCCATCACCTCGAGGCCGCGGGCTGGCCGGTGGCGATCCTGTCGGCGGGCACCACCGGCTACTTCCTGCTCGGTGCCGCCGCGATCGCGCCGGTGAAGGCAGACAACGGCGGCGGCACGACATCCGGATAGGCGACCGGAAAGCCGCCGCCGACATCGAGCAGTTCGACCGCCACCCCAGCCTGCCGGATCACCGCCGCGGCCAGCGCGGTGGCGCGGGCATAGGCGGCGGGGTCGAGGCACTGGCTGCCGACATGGAAGCTGACGCCGAGCCGCGCCGCATGCGGGCGCGCCACGCGCAGCAGCGCGATGGCGGCGTCCGGCTCGGCACCGAACTTGCCCGACAGGTCATAGACCGCACCGCCCTTCGGCAGCGCAAGCCGCACGACCAGGCCGAGCCCGGATTCGGCGCTGCCGCCCGTCTCTTCCAGCAGCTTCGCCAGTTCCTCGGTGCTGTCGAGCGCGAAATCGCGCAC
>JBAXJZ010000355.1:0-5006 GCA_037137595.1 Burkholderiales bacterium
TGGGACTGCCACGGCATGCCGATCGAGATCCAGATCGAGAAGCAGTTCGGCAAGTCGCTGCCGGCCGCCGAGGTGCAGTCGAAGTCGCGCGCCTACGCGACCGAGCAGATCGCGCGGCAGAAGAAGGACTTCATCCGGCTGGGCGTGCTCGGCCAGTGGGACGACCCGTACCTGACGATGGCGCCGCGCAACGAGGCCGACGAGCTGCGCGCGCTCGGCAAGATCATGGAGGCGGGCTTCGTCTTCCGCGGGCTGAAGCCGGTGAACTGGTGCTTCGACTGCGGCTCGGCGCTCGCCGAGGCCGAGGTCGAGTACGCGGACCGCACCGACCTCGCCGTCGACGTCGGCTTCGCGTTCACCGACCGCGCGAAGCTCGCCGCGGCGTTCGGCCTGCCGTCGCTGCCCGAGGGCGCGGGCTTCGCCGTGATCTGGACCACCACGCCGTGGACGCTGCCGGCGAACCAGGCGCTGAACCTGCATCCGGACTTCGAGTACGCGCTGGTGAGCACCGAGCGCGACGGCGCGCCGGTGACGCTGCTGCTCGCGAAGGAGCGTGTCGAGGCCTGCCTCGCCGCCTGGAAGCTGCCCGCGGGCACCGTGCTCGCGACGGCGCCCGGCAAGGCGCTCGAGCTGCTCGAGTTCCGCCATCCGTTCTTCGACCGGGTCGCACCGGTCTACCTCGGCGAGTACGTGACGCTCGACAGCGGCACGGGACTCGTGCACTCGTCGCCGGCCTACGGCGTCGAGGACTTCCTCTCGTGCAAGCGCTACGGGATGAAGGACGCCGACATCCTCAACCCGGTGACCGGCGACGGCCGCTACGCAGCCGCACTCCCGCACTGGGGCGGCGAGAAGATCTGGGACGCGAACCCGAAGATCGTCGAGACCATGCGCGCGAACGGCACGCTCTTCAAGGTCGAGAAGTACCTGCACCCGTACATGCACTGCTGGCGGCACAAGACGCCGGTGATCTACCGCGCGACCAGCCAGTGGTTCGCCGGCATGGACGTGCAGCCCAGGACCGGCGAGACGCTGCGCACGCGTGCGCTCGCCGCGATCGACGCCACCGACTTCTATCCGTCCTGGGGCCAGGCGCGCCTGCACGCGATGATCGCCAACCGGCCCGACTGGACGCTGTCGCGCCAGCGGCAGTGGGGCGTGCCGATGGCCTTCTTCGTCCATCGCGAGACCGGCGCGCTGCATCCGCGCACGCCCGAGCTGCTCGAGGCCGTCGCGAAGCGCATCGAGACCGGCGGCATCGAGGCCTGGCAGACGCTCGATCCGCGCGAGCTGCTGGGCGACGAGGCCGAGCAGTACGAGAAGAACCGCGACACCCTCGACGTCTGGTTCGATTCGGGCACCACGCACGAGACGGTGCTGCGCGGCTCGCACGCCGACCAGTCGACCTTCCCGGCGGACCTGTACCTCGAGGGCAGCGACCAGCACCGCGGCTGGTTCCACTCGTCGCTGCTCACCTCCTGCATGATCAACGGCCGCGCGCCCTACAAGGCGCTGCTGACCCACGGCTTCGTCGTCGACGGCGAAGGCCGGAAGATGAGCAAGTCGCTGGGCAACGTGGTTGTGCCGCAGAAGGTCAGCGACACGCTGGGCGCCGAGATCCTGCGGCTGTGGGTGGCGTCGACCGACTACTCGGGCGAGCTGTCGCTGTCGGACGAGATCCTCAAGCGCGTCGTCGAGGCCTACCGCCGGATCCGCAACACGCTGCGCTTCCTGCTCGCCAACCTCGCGGACTTCGACGCGCAGGCCGACGCGGTGCCGGTCGCGCAGATGCTCGAGATCGACCGCTGGATGCTTGCGCGCGGCGCGCAGTGGCAGGCCGACGTCGTCGGTGCGTACGGCCGCTTCGAGTTCCACCCGATCGTCTCCGGCCTGCAGGTGTTCTGCTCGGAGGACCTCGGCGCGTTCTTCCTCGACGTGCTGAAGGACCGGCTCTACACCACCGCGCCCAGGTCGCTCGCGCGCCGCTCGGCGCAGACCGCGCTCTGGCACGTCACGCAGTCGATCGTCCGCGCGATGGCGCCGGTCCTCTCGTTCACCGCCGAGGAGGCCTGGCCGCTGCTCGACCCGAAGACCTGGGCGGCGCAGGGCGAGACGATCTTCACGCAGACCTTCCATGCGTATCCCGAGGTGCCGGACGCCGAGGCGCTGCTCGCGAAGTGGGGCCGGCTGCGCGCGTGGCGCGGCGAGGTGACGAAGGCGATCGAGGCGGTCCGCGCCACCGGCGCGATCGGCTCGTCGCTGCAGGCCGAGGTCGACATCGCGGCCGACGGCGTGCTCTTCGAGGACCTGGCGAGCCTGGGCGACGACCTGCGCTTCGTGCTGATCACCTCGGCCGCGCGGCTGCGCGAGGCCGAGGCGGGCGAGGTGGCGGCCGACGCGGCGGCGATCGGCCGGATCTCGGTGACGCCGAGCGCACGCGCGAAGTGCGAACGCTGCTGGCACTGGCGCGAGGACGTCGGCCACGACCCGGCGCATCCGGGCCTGTGCGGCCGGTGCACGAGCAACCTGCACGGCGCGGGCGAACCGCGCCATGCGGCCTGAGGCGGGCACGGTGGGTCGCCGATCGTCGAAGCCGGACCTGCGCGGCTGGCTCGCGCTCTCCGCGCTGATCCTCATCCTCGACCAGATCACCAAGGCCTGGGTGCTGTCGCGCCTGCGGCTCGGCGAGCGGGTCACGGTCGTGCCGGGCCTGTTCGACTTCACGCTGGTCTGGAATCCGGGCGCCGCGTTCAGCTTCCTGGCGGGTGCCGACGGCTGGCAGCGCTGGTTCTTCGTCGTCATCGGCATCGGCGCGTCGGCCTTCATCGTCTGGCTGCTGGTGAACCACGCGACCCAGCGGCTGTTCGCGTTCGCGCTCGCGCTGATCCTGGGCGGCGCGATCGGCAACGTGATCGACCGCCTGCTGCACGGACAGGTGGTCGACTTCCTGCTCGCGCACTGGTTCGACCGCGCGTACTTCCCGGCGTTCAACGTGGCCGACTCGGCGATCACCGTCGGCGCCGTGCTGCTGATCCTTGACGAACTGCTGCGCGTTCGGAAGAGTCGCTGAATGACCGAGACCGTGCCCTCCCCCGCCGCCGGCGAGCTCGCCGGCCGCCACCTGCTGCTGGGCGTGACCGGCGGCGTGGCCGCGTTCAAGGCCTGCGAGCTGGCGCGCGAACTGCAGCGGCGCGGCGCGACCGTGCAGGTCGTGATGACCGAGGCGGCGACGCACTTCATCGGTCCGGCGACCTTCCAGGCGCTGACCGGTCGGCCCGTCTTCGTCGACGCCTGGGACGGACGGATCGACAACGGCATGCCGCACATCGACCTCTCCCGCGAGGCCGACGCGATCCTGGTGGCACCCGCCACCGCCGACTTCATGGCGAAGGTCGCGCACGGGCTGGCCGACGACCTGCTCTCCACGCTGGTGCTGGCGCGCGACTGCCCGCTGCTGGTCGCGCCCGCGATGAACCGGCAGATGTGGCAGGCAGCGCCCACGCGGCGCAACGTCGACACGCTGCGCGCCGACGGCGTGGCGATCCTCGGGCCCGGCAGCGGCGAGCAGGCCTGCGGCGAGGTCGGCGACGGCCGGATGCTGGAGGCTCAGCAGCTCGTCGAGGAGACCATCGCCTTCTTCGCGCCCAAGGTCCTCGCCGGCCGGCGCGTGCTGGTCACCGCGGGCCCCACCTACGAGCCGATCGACCCGGTGCGCGGCATCACCAACGTCTCGTCGGGCAAGATGGGCTACGCGATCGCGCGGGCCTGCCGTCACGCGGGCGCGGACGTCGTGCTGGTCTCGGGCCCGACGGCGCTCGACGCGCCCTTCGGCGTGCGCCGCGTGGCCGTGCGCAGCGCGCGCGAGATGCTCGCCGCGGTCGAGGCCGAACTCGCCGGGCAGGACGTGTTCGTGGCGGTGGCGGCGGTCGCCGACTGGCGAGTGGCCAACGCGTCGGACCGCAAGCTCAAGAAGACCGAGGGCGGGGCGGCGCCGGCGCTCGAATTCGTGCAGAACCCCGACATCCTCGCCACCGTCGCGAAGCGGGCCGGCGGGCCGTTCTGCGTGGGCTTCGCCGCCGAGACCGAGGACCTCGAAGCCAACGCGCAGGACAAGCGGCGCCGCAAGGGCGTGCCGCTGCTGGTGGGCAACCTCGGGCAGTCGGCGTTCGGCCTCGACGACAACGAGCTGCTGCTCGTCGACGCCCAGGGCGTCTCGCGGCTGCCGCGCGCGAGCAAGACCGCGCTCGCGGCCCGCCTCGCGGCCGAGATCGCGCGGCGCCTCCCCGAGGCGCGCTGCTGACGCCGATGGCCGGCTCGCCATCCCGGCTCCCGACGTCCGGCACGCCCGATTCGCGGGCGGTCGGTCGCGAGCCGCCCGGCGGGGACTTCGCGCGTCTGCTCGAGGCCGCGAGCGAGCCGGCGGCGCACCGCCTGCGCACGCTCGCGACCGACGACGCACGGGCCGCGGCGGCGACGCGATTCGGCGGTTCACCGTCCGCGGACCCCGCGCAGACACAGACACAGACACAGGCACAGGCGCAGGCACAGGCGCAGGCGCCGGACGCCGACGCGGACGCCGACCGGCCGCCTTCGGCCGGCCGCGTCGTCGGTCGACCGCCCGCGCCGCACGGCCCGCCCGGCATGGCGGCGGGACGCACCGGCGCACCGCGCGATGCCGGCACGCCGCGATCGGCGCCCGCCGACCTCGCCGAACTGGGCCGCCGACTCTTCGCCGCGTGGCGCAGCCGCCCGCCGAAGGACCGCTGGGTGATCCTGCTGTTCTCGCTCGGCGGCCTGTGGATCCTGGCCTCGATCGTCGACGCCGCGTTCGAGGGCGCGGACGGCGGCACCGGCGTGCTGGCGGTGCTGGCGATCGTCGCGTTCCTGCTGCTGCGGCGCGGACCGGCCCGCGGCCGGCACGACGCGTCCGACCGCGAGGCCTGAGCCGTGCGCGCCTGGAAGCAGGCTCCGCCGGCGTGCTAGCCTTCGCCGCCCCGCCGCTCGCC
>JBAXJZ010000356.1:0-4986 GCA_037137595.1 Burkholderiales bacterium
CGCCGACGCGGCGCCCGCGCGCGCTGGCGGCCCCGGCTGCGCGTTCGCGCCGCGCTGCCCGGACGCGGTCGCGCGCTGCCGGACCGAGGCGCCTGTTCTGCGTCCGCTGGGCGGCGCGCGCGCGGTCGCCTGTCACCGCGCCGAGGACGTGGTTGCCCGGACGTCCGCTGTGCAATAGTCCGGGTTCGCCCGCGCGATCGGCGCAGGCCCGCCCTCGGAGACGCACGATGAAACGCTTGAAGACGCTGGTGGCCGCGCTCGTCGGCGCGGCCGCGCTCGCGGCGACGGTCGCCGCGCCGGCTCAGGTCCGCGGCAGGGACGCGGTGGTGATGGCGATGGCGCTCGAGCCCACCGGACTCGACCCCACCACGGCCGCGGCCGCCTCGATCGGCGAGATCGTCCACTACAACGTGCTCGAGACCCTGGTGAAGATCCGCGAGGACGGCTCGACCGTGCCGCTGCTCGTGGAGAAGTGGACCGTCTCGCCCGACGCGCGCACCTTCACCTTCGAGCTCAGGCGCGGCGTGAGGTTCCACAACGGCGAGCCCTTCGACGCGAACACCGTCAAGTACTCGCTCGAGCGCGCGGCCGCCGCCGACAGCACGAACAAGGACAAGCAGACCTTCACCAACATCGAGGCCATCCGGGTCACCGACCCGCACGTGGTCGCGGTGCGCCTGAAGGCGAACAACCCCGATTTCCTGTTCAACATGGGGCTGTCGACCGCGGTGATCGTCGAGCCGAAGAGCGCGGCGACCAACGCGACCACGCCGGTCGGTACCGGGCCCTACCGCATCGAGAGCTGGCAGAAGGGCTCGTCGCTGACGATGGTCAAGTGGCCCGAGTACCGCGACGCCGCGAAGATCCGGATGAGCCGGGTGACCTGGCGCTTCATCTCCGATCCGGCCGCGCAGATCGCCGCCGTGCTGGCCGGCGACATCGACGCGATGCCTCGGATCACCGCGAAGGCGATCGACGCGGTCAAGGGCGATCCGCGCTTCGTGGTCCAGGTGGGCGGCTCGCGCGCGAAGACCATCCTCGCGATCAACAACAAGAAGAAGCCGCTTGACGACGTCCGCGTGCGGCGCGCGATCGCGATGGCGATCGACCGCAAGGCGGTGGTCTCGGGCGCGGCCGACGGTTTCGGCGTGCCGATCGGCAGTCACTACGTGCCCGGCGCCTTCGGCTTCGTCGACACCACCGGCATCAACCCGTTCGACCCGGCCAAGGCGCGCGCGCTGCTCGCCGAGGCCGGCGTGAAGACGCCGCTCGAGCTGTCGCTGAAGCTGCCGCCGCCGCCGTACGCGCGCCAGGGCGGCGAGGTGATCGCCGCGCAGCTCGCCAAGGTGGGCATCGTCGCGAAGATCCAGAACGTCGAGTGGGCGCAGTGGATGAGCGGCGTCTACACGAACCGGGACTACGACCTGACGATCATCTCGCACGTCGAGCCGCTGGATCTGGGCAACTACGCGAAGGACAACTACTACTGGAACTACGAGTCGCCGAAGTTCCGCACGCTGTTCTCGAAGATCAGCGCCACCGGCGACGACGCCGAACGCGCGAAGCTGCTCGGCGAGGCGCAGCGTCTGATCGCCCAGGAGTCGCCGAACGCGTTCCTCTACCAGCCGCAGTGGGTGTCGGTGGCGAACGCGAAGCTCAAGGGGCTGTGGAAGGACGTGCCGATCTTCGCGAACGACCTGTCGGCGCTGCATTGGCAGTGAGCGGTGTTCGCGCCGAAGACCCCTTCGGCAACGCGCTGACGCTCGGCGATTCCGGCAGCGTCGCGGGCATCGAGGCCTTCGCCGCCGGGTTCCTCGCCTGCGAGGCGCGCGTCGTCGACGTGCTCGGTCCCGCCGACCGCGACGACGCGCCGATCGTCCAGGCCTGCGCGGCCGCGCTCCAGCTCTTCGCCGAGACGCCGGATGCGCCGGCGGCGGCGCGCTCGCACCTCGAGCGGGCCGATGCCTCCCGCGTCGGGGCGACCGATCGCGAGCGGCGCTTCCTCGAGGCGGTCCGCGCCTGGGCCGACGGCGACGTGCTCCGCGCGATCGCGCTGCACGAGGAGCAGGCGCGCGAACATCCGCGCGATCTCGTGTCGGTCAAGCTCGGTCAGTACCACTGCTTCAATCTCGGCGACGCGCCGCGGATGCTGCGCCTCGCGCTCGCGGCCGCGCCCGCTGCCGCCGATGTCGCGCCGATGCACGGGATGCTCGCCTGGGGCTGGGAGCAGTGCCACCTGCTGCGTCCCGCCGAGGCCGCCGCGCGCCGTGCGGTGGCGATGCACCGGCGCGAGCCCTGGGCCCACCACGCGCTCGCCCACGTGATGCTCGCCGAGGGCCGGTTCGACGAAGGCGAGGCGCTCCTGCGGTCGGTCGCGGACACGTGGACGGGGCTGAACTCCTTCATGCTGACCCATGCCTGGTGGCACCTCGCGCTCTTCCTGATCGAGGGCGAGCGCCTCGACGAGGCGCTCGCGCTGCACGACGGGCGGGTCTGGGGCGTCTGCCCCGACTACAGCCAGGACCAGGTCAACGCGGTCTCGCTGCTCGCGCGCCTCGAGCTCGCCGGCGCCGACGTCGGCGGGCGCTGGACCGCGCTCGCGCCCCGGCTCGCGCCGCGCGTGCACGACCACGTGCAGCCCTTCCTCGACCTGCACTACCTCTACGGCCTCGCGCGCGCCGGACGTCCCGAGGCCGATGCGATGCTCGCGTCGATCGAGGCCTTCGCGCCGACCGCGCCGGTCGCGAGCCGCGAGGCCTGGACGCGGGTCGCGGTGCCGGCCGCCCGCGGGCTGGTCGCGCATGCGCGCGGCGACGCCGAGGGCGCGGTGCGCGGGCTCGGCGACGCGATGCCGGCGCTGGCCGCGATCGGCGGCAGCCACGCGCAGCGCGACCTGTTCGCGCAGCTGCACGTCGACGCGCTGATGGCGGCCGGCCGCTGGTCGGCCGCGCAGCAGGCGCTGCAGCCGCTGGCGAATTCGCAGCCCGCGTCGCGGCGGCTCGCCGCGCGGCTGCGGCGCTGCTACCGGGCGCTCGGGGTCGAGGGCGCGATCGGCGCCTGAAGCATCGCGGCCGCGTCGGCCGTCGGCGCCGGGGTCGGTGCGGCCACGAGGTCGGCGACATGGGCGTCGTCGGCCCAGCCGAGGATCTCGATCGCGTCGCCGTCGATGCGGACCCGGCTCAGCCCGGTGTTCGGGATCGCGCAGGTCCGCGGACCGGACAGCGGCAGGCCGCGCGCGGTCCGCCAGACCATGTCGAGCACGCCGCCGTGGGTCACCACCGCGACCCGTCGGCCGGCGTGGCGCGAGGCCACCGCGCGCACCGCGGCCAGCACGCGCGAGTGGAAGACGAGCACGCTCTCGCCGCCGGGCGTCGCGAAGGCCGGATCGTGCCGCTGCCAGGCGGCGAAGGCTTCGGGATGGCGTTCGATGCAGTCGTCGAAGCTCAGCCCCTCGAACGCCCCGAAGGCCTGTTCCCGCAGGCCGGCGTCGGGCACCGGGTCGAGCACCAGCCGGCCGGCCGCCGGGGCGGCCGTCTGCCGGGTGCGGATCAGGTCGCTGCAGGCGATCGCCTCGATGCGCTCGCCGGCGAGCCGCTCGGCCAGCCGCGCCGCCTGGGCGAGGCCCAGCGCGTTCAGCGGGACGTCGATCTGCCCCTGGAAGAACGGTCCTCGGTTGAGCTCGGTCTGGCCGTGGCGGATCAGGATCAGTTCGGTCATCTGGGGGTCGCGCGCTCCTCGTCGCCATTATCCCGCGCCCGAGAGGGGCGCCGCGCGGCCGTCGGGCGGATGGGCGGTGCCCCCGGTGCTGGTAACCTTGCGGCCTCGACACCCGGGCCGTGAGGCCCGCCACGGAGTCCTCCCGATGATCCGACGTCCCCTCCACGTCGCCCTGTCCGGCCTCGCCGTCGCGCTGGCCCTGGCCGCCCCGGCCCACGCGCAGTCCAAGAAGGAACTGGTGAACAGCCAACCCATCCGCATCCAGGGTGGCCGAGAGGATCCCCAGCTTCAAATCAGGCCGTTCCGTTTTCTGTAAATCGAGGAGCGCGCCAAAAGCGAGGTCCGTCGAAAGATGCCGCTCATGAAACTCATCCAGGAGTACCGCCGACACCCCTTTTAGGGTGTGATTCGACTGGAGCTCCCGAAGAAAAAGTCCCTCTGTGAAAAAAACGATCCGGCTCGAGGGCGAACGCTTTTTTTCGAAGCGAAAGTGATAACCGACTTTTTCTCCGAGAGGAGAACCTGATTCGGAGGCCACACGCTCCGCGGCTAATCGCGCCGCAATTCTTCTGGGTTGAAGAACATAAATTGCGCCTTTCAGATTTTTCTCAAGCGCAGAGGGAACGCGGGTGGTTTTTCCAGAACCCGGCGAGGCCTTTACAAGGACCGAGGAAGACTGAATGAAAGCGTCGACGATTTCAGGAAGGATCTGGTCTATGGGCAGGACTACGTTGGGTAGAACACCGTTTCGTTGGGGTCCCGTAGATTGGACCAAAGTGGATGGACCATCGATGGGCGGCGAACCGGTGCTTTTGATGAACGGGCGTTTGGGTTGATCCACTCCTTCCTTTTTAGCATAAACTTTTTGCCATCCCCAGGTCCGCGTCATCTCTATTTCCTTGATCGAGATGGACCGGGTGCAGTATTTAGAGGAACTCAATAAGAGATTAATCCTCTTTTTTCTGTTGCTACTCTGTTGTGAAACGGTTGTGTGAAACGATTGCGACACGGTTGTGACAATAAATTTTATCCATTTGGGAGAATTCATGGATTCCAGTTTTTGGCTTTATGCCCCGACCGTTGTCGGACTTTTCGCGCTAGTGATTGCCGCTTTTTTCTTTTTCCGAGTGAAAGCACTTCCCGAAGGGAATGAAACCATGAATCGCATCGCGGGCTATATCCGCGAAGGTTCAATGGCCTTCCTCACCCGCCAATATAAAGCCCTCGCCGTTTTCGGGGCGGTGGTTTTCTTCATGATCGGTATCTCCC
>JBAXJZ010000357.1:0-4986 GCA_037137595.1 Burkholderiales bacterium
CCGCTTCGTGCCGCTCACCGAGCAGGACACCGCGCGCTGGCGGCGCGATCGCTTCGACGCGGCCGAGGCCTGCCTGCGTCGCGCGGCGGCGCTGCGCACGCCCGGCCCCTTCCAGCTGGAGGCGGCGATCCAGTCGGCCCATTGCCAGCGGGCCTGGACCGGTCGCACGCCGTGGGCGGCGATCGAGTCGATCTACGCGGTCCTGGTCCGCCACTTCCCGAGCACCGGCGCGCGGATCGGGCACGCGGTCGCGCTGGGCGAGACCGGCCGCGTGGACGAGGGACTGACGGCGCTGGACGCGGTCGAGCCGGCGCGCGCCGCCGCCCACCAGCCGTGGTGGGTGGCGCGTGCGTGGCTGCTGCGGCGGGCCGGGCGCGCCGCCGAGGCCGACGGCGCGCTGGAACGCGCGATCGGACTGACCGAGGACCCGCGCCTGCGCGAGCACCTGCGGCGCACCGGCGAACGCTCCGCCTAAGGGAGCTCAGGCCGAGGCGCGGTCCGCGCCCCGACCGTTGCGCGTCACCTCGGCGGTTCGAGCGCCAGCCCCTTGGCCACCGCGCCCCACACCGCCTGCTCCTGCCGCAGGATCTCCCCGTAGGCCGGCGCGTCGGTGACGTTCGGGAAGATGCCCATCTCGCGCAGCCGCGGCACCACCTCCGGGTCCTTCATCGCCTCGGCCACGGCGCGCGACAGCAGCGCGACGTTCTCCGGCGGCGTGCCCTTGGGCGCCATCACGCCGAACGCGCCCACCGCGACCAGTCCGGGGATCAGGTCCCGGCCCAGCGGGACCGACTCCAGGCCCGGCACCTTCTCGGGCGCGAGCACGGCGAGCGGCACCGCGCGCCCCGCCTGCACCATCGGCATCACGACGCTGACCGCGTCGGCGTAGAGCTGCGCGTCGCCGCCCACCAGCCCGGCGAGCGTCTTCGCCGGATTGCCGAACGACACCGACAGCACCTCCATGCCGGCCATCTTCGCGACGCGCTGCTGGGCGAGGTGCGACATCGTGCCCGGCCCGGCGTGCGCGAACACCGGCGGCGTGGACGCCTTGCGGGCGAACTCCACCGCCTGCTCGAACGTGCGGATCGGCGTGCCGGCGGCGGCCACGACCATCATCGGCGTGTAGCCGATGCTCGCCACCGGTACCAGGTCGCGGACCGCGTCGAAGTTCGCGGCCGGATTCACCACCGGCAGCACCGCGGCGACCGAGGTCACCATCAGGATCACCGTGTGCCCGTCCTGCGCCGACGCGAGCGCACGCGCGCCGATGAGCCCGCCGGCGCCCGGCCGCGACTCGACCAGCACCGGCTGCTTCAGCGTGTTCGGCATCCGCGTCGACAGCAGCCGCGCGAGCGCGTCGGGCGAGCCGCCGGGCGCGGCCGGCACGATGATCTTCACCGGGCGCGAGGGCCAGGCCTCGGCCTGCTGCGCGCCGGCGCCGCGCGCGGCCATCAGGGTCCACGCGGCCGCCGCGATCGCGGTCCGTCTGTCCATGTCTGTCTCCTCGTCGTCGTGGCGGGTCCGCCGACTCGGGCGGCCCGGTGCGTTACAGGCCCATCTGCTCGCGATACCACGCGTAGAACGCGCGGATCATCACCTCGGTCACCATGTAGTCGGCCGGCTCGGTCCCGCGCCCGCCCATCTCCAGCACGCCGACCGACTCGGGGTAGCCGGCCGCGCCGAACTGCACCTGCGTCAGCATCTCGCTGTCGTCCATCGAGACGAAGCCCGCGGGCCCGAGCAGGTTCGCGTGCTTCAGGCGCAGCCGCGTCATCTCCTCGTCGTCGTCGGCGAAGCCGTAGTAGGTGAAGACGAGTTCGTGTTCGCCCGGGCTGCGCGGGATCACGTGCCGAGTCTTCAGCGAGTTCGCCTGGATGCCGAGCTGCGCGGCCGGGAACACCCAGGCGCCGCCCACGCGGCCCGCGTTGAACTCGCGCCGCGGCGTGACCGTCTCCAGGTCGTTGAGCTTCAGGTCATTGCGGAAGCGGGTCATCTCGGACGTGGTCTCGGTGACCTGCTTGCCGCGGTTGTACGAGATCATCACGCTGTGCTTGCCGCCGCCGGTGGGCACACATTCGCCGCCCGAGTCCGCACGCCACAGCCCGAACGTGATGTAGAAGGTGTGCAGCAGCGTCGCGTGGTACGGATCCTTCAGGTTCTCGAGGTAGGTCTTCCAGTTCGACGGGATCAGCTGCCGGCTGTAGCCCAGCAGCTTCAGCGCGCGCCCCTCGGGGAACATGTGGTCGATCTCGGCGAGCACCTCGGGGCCGCAGTAGTCCTCGAAGCTCGGCGCCTCCGCGGAGAACGTCGCCCACACCGAGCCGCCGCGGCGCGCCACGCGCAGCCGCTTCAACCCGTGCTTCGCGTTGTCGAAGTCCGCGGGCATCCCGCCCACCCCCTTCGTGCCGCGCTTGAAGGGCAGCCCCTGCAGCCGGCCGTCGAGCGCGTAGTTCCACTGGTGGTAGGGACAGGTGAAGTCCTTCACGCGCCCGGTGTTCTGCCAGCAGATCTGCGCCTGCCGATGCGCGCAGCGGTTCTCCAGCACGTGGATCGAGCCGTCCCTGTCGCGGACCATCACCACCGGCCGCGTGCCGATCCACTGCCGCTTGTAGCAGCCGGGCTCGGGCACCTCGCAGTCGAGCCCGACGTAGTTCCAGGTCGGGCCCGCGAAGAACAGGTCCATCTCCCGGGCGAAGATCTCCGGGTCGGTGTAGATCCAGCTCGGCACGCGCGACGGGCCCTCGGCGGGCCAGCGGCGCGCGGCGGAGGCCGGCAGGTCGTTCGGGTTCATCGTGGCCTCACACCGGGACGATCAGCGAGGTGCGGATCCGGTAGTTGTCGTACACGCACCAGCGGTCCTTCAGCAGGAAGCCGTCGTCGGTGCGCACCAGCGTGTCGAGGTAGCGGCCCACCATGTTCACGATCGGGTCGCGGTCCGACAGGCATTCGAGGATCGCGAAGTTCGCCTCGGTGCGGATCAGCTCGCCCTCGATCGCGACGGGGCGCACCCCCGAGATGAAGTGGCGCAGCGACCGCGGCTCGAAGACCGTGCTCTCGCGCAGCGCGGTCACGCGGTCGAGCAGCATGCCGCGGCCGTCGCAGTAGATCAGCGACAGCGGCAGGCCGGCGTCGTGGTTCTCCTTCGAGAGCACGCGGTAGCGGCAGTCCTCGACGAAGAAGTCGGGCCAGCGCTCGAGCTCGTCGGCGTCGAGACAGGCCGCGTAGTCCTCGTTGAACTCGCGCAGCGCCGCACGCAGCATCAGCCGTTCGGCGGCGGAGCCGGGCAGCGCCGCAGCGAGGCCCTGCGCGGCGACGGGCACGGTCGACGAGGCGGGCGCGGCCTGCGCCGCGTGGGGGGCGGCGGTCGACGTCACGCCTTCACCAGCGACGCGCGGTTGCTCTCGAAGCCGCGCTGGCTGCCCAGCGCGCGGATCGGCTCCTCGAGCCGCTCCTGCCAGAGCAGCGACTCCATCGCGATCTGCAGCGGATGGTCCTGCACGGTGAGCGCCGAGGTGTGCACATCCTGCGTGTGGTGCGCGTGCATGACCCAGCCCGGCGCCGACAGCAGCAGGTCGCCCGCCTTCCATTCGATGCGCTGGCCGTCGACGTAGCTGTAGCCATGGCCGCGCAGGTAGTAGTTGATCGCGGCCGAGCTGTGCCGGTGCGGCACGTGGTGGCTGCCGGGCGGCGTGGACGACAGCGTCGCGAAGAAGCTGTGCGTGGTGCCGATGCGCCGCTCGGTGGCCGGGTTGTAGAGCACGAAGAGCCGGCGGCCGTTGTACGACATGTCGAGCTCGTTCACGCTCGGCAGGTGCTCGGACACCTTAGCCCAGGGCCAGTGCAGCGCCTTCGACTCGATCACGTCGATGTCGATCAGCCATTCGTAGCCCAGCAGCCAGGCGCCGTCCTCGGTGAGCTGCTTGCGCATCGCGAGGTCGCGCGCGGCGCCGCTGGAGGCGGGCAGCAGCTGGCGCTTGCCGAGGTCGGCCGGCGGCACGTCGCCATCGAACTCCTCGACGTAGTGGATCTCCAGCTTCTCCAGCAGCGGCGCGTTCGAGTACGACAGCCGCACCCACGGCGTGCGGCCCTCGTTGCGGTACGTGTGGACCTGCATCGAGGGCGTGTTCCAGACGTCCTTCTCGGCGATCCGCAGGCTGCGGCCGTCGACCTCGGCGATGCCTTCGCCGGCGATGCAGATCTCGACCATGTTCGAGTTCTTGCGCAGCCGCCGCGTGCGTTCGCCGGGGTTCACCACGTTGATCGTGACGTCGATGCCGGGCGCGAAGCCCAGCCCGGGCGCCACCGCGTTCGGATGCGCGATCAGCGACGCGCGTCGGCCGTTGGCGGGCGCTGCCGATTCGGCGAGCCGGGCGGCCTCGGCGGCGATCTGCTCGCCGGGCACGACGATGGACGGCCAGGCGGCCTGCTCGCGCCCCGGCGCACCCGAGACGTCGACGAAACGGTGGGCGGTGCCTGCCATGGTGTCTCCTCCGACGGGGCGGTCGTCCACCCCGATTGCGTGCAATGCGACGGTCCCGGCCGTAGAATCGGCGGGCCATGTGCCAATACTGCATGCAATCCGGCCTCGAGGGCAAGCTGCACCGCACCCCGGTCGGACCGCGTCCGGGGGGGCGGCGATGAGTTCGCTGATCGCCCGGGTCACGACCGAGCTGCGCCAGCGCATCCTCGGGGGCGCCCTCGCCCCCGGCGAGCGGATCGTCGAGCTGACCTGGGCGGCCACGCTCGGCGTGTCCCGCACGCCGCTGCGGCTGGCGCTCGCCGAGCTGGCCCGCGAGGGGCTGGTCGAGCCCCTGCCCTCGCGCGGCTACCGCGTGCGCCCGGTCTCGCTCGAGGACCTCGTCGACGCGCTCGAGGTGCGGGGCGCGCTCGAAGGGCTGGCCGCGCGCCGCGCGGCCGAACGCGGGCTGGACCCCGCCCACCGGCGCGCGCTGGCCGAGGCCGCGCGCGACGGCCGCGAGGTGCTGG
>JBAXJZ010000358.1:0-4952 GCA_037137595.1 Burkholderiales bacterium
GGCCGCGACGCGCTGCTGCAGGTCTGGGTCGAGCCCGGCAACCTCGACCGCACCGACCACGCGATGCAGTCGCTGATCCGCTCGATCCGCTGGGACGAGCGGCGCTTCGGCCTGGAGCTCGACCTGGACCGCTTCATGATCGTCGCCGTCGGCGACTTCAACATGGGCGCGATGGAGAACAAGGGGCTGAACATCTTCAACACGAAGTACGTGTTCGCCCATCCGCGCATCGCCACCGACACCGACTTCGCGAACGTCGAGTCGGTGGTCGCGCACGAGTACTTCCACAACTGGACCGGCAATCGCGTGACCTGCCGCGACTGGTTCCAGCTGACGCTGAAGGAGGGCCTGACGGTCTTCCGCGACCAGGAGTTCTCGGCCGACGTGATGGCCGAGTCGGCGACCGACGAGGCCGGCGCGCGCAGCGCGCGCGCGGTCAAGCGCATCGACGACGTGCGTGTGCTGCGCAGCCTGCAGTTCGCCGAGGACGCGGGCCCGATGGCCCACCCGATCCGCCCCGACACCTATCAGGCGATCGACAACTTCTACACCGTCACCATCTACGAGAAGGGCGCCGAGGTCATCCGGATGCTGCAGACGCTCGTCGGCCGCGACGGCTTCGCGAAGGGGATGGCGCTCTACTTCGAGCGGCACGACGGGCAGGCCGTGACCTGCGAGGATTTCGTGGCCGCGATCGCCGACGCGAACGGCCGCGACCTCGGCCAGTTCCGCCGCTGGTATTCGCAGGCGGGCACGCCGCGGCTGCGGGCGGAGGGTCGGTGGGACGCGGCGGCCGCGCGCTACGAGCTGACGCTGTCGCAGTGGTGCCCGCCCTCGCCGGGCCAGCCGGACAAGGCGCCCTTCCACGTGCCGGTCGCCGTCGGCCTGCTCGGCTCCGACGGCCGCGAGCTGGCCGCGGCCACGCTCGAGCTGACCGGCGAGCGGCAGGTGTTCGCCTTCGAGGGCATCGACCCGGGTCCGTCGGCCGACGGTCGCCGCTTCGTCGTGCCCTCGCTGCTGCGCGACTTCTCCGCGCCGGTGATCCTCGAGCACGAGACCGACGACGAGGCGCTGGCCTTCCTGCTCGCGCACGACACCGACGCGTTCAACCGCTGGGAGGCCTCGCAGCGGCTCGCGGTCTCCGCCATCCTGCGCACGCTTCGCGGCGAACCGGTCGAGCGCGCCTCGGCCGCGCTGCTCGGCGCGCTCGGCCGCGCGCTTGCCGACGTCTCGCTAGACGCGGCGCTGCGCGACCAGCTCCTCGGGCTGCCGTCCGAGGGCTTCGTCGCCGAGCAGCTGCAGGTGGTGGACCCGGTTGCGGTGCGGGCGGCGCGCAACGCGGTCCGCGACGCGCTGGGCCGCGGCCTCGAACCGATCCTCCGCTCGACGGTCGACCTGCTGAAGCCCGCCTCCCCGTATTCGCCCGACGCCGCGTCGGCCGGCCGCCGCGCGCTGCGCAACGCGGCGCTGGCGCTGCTCGTCGAGTCGGGCGTGCCCGGCGCCGACACGCTCGCCGTCGCGCAGATCGCCGCCGCCGACAACATGACCGACCGGCTCGCCGCGCTCGGTGCGCTGGTGCAGTCCGCGTCGCCGCACCGCGAGGCCGCGCTCGCCGACTACGCGCGCGAGTTCGCCGACGAGCCGCTGGCGATGGACAAGTGGTTCCTGCTGCAGGCGACGATGCACCGCCGGCCCGGCGATGCGCCGGTGATCGAGCGCGTGCGAGCGCTGACCGCGCACCCGGCCTTCTCGATCCGCAATCCGAACAAGGTGCGCTCGCTGGTCACCGCGTTCTGCACCGGCAACCTCGCCGAGTTCCACGCGGCCGACGGCTCGGGCTACGGGTTCTGGGCCGAGCAGGTGCTGGAACTCGACGGCCTGAACCCGCAGGTGGCGTCGCGCCTGTCGCGCGCGATGGACCGCTGGCGCAAGTTCGAGCCCGCGCGCCAGGCGGCGATGCGGGCGGCGCTCGAACGGGTCGCGTCCGCGGCGCGTTCGCCCGACGTGCGCGAGATCGTCGGCAAGGCGCTCGCCTGAGGCGCCGCGTCGGCGCAGCGTCCGCCGGAGGGTCTGCGGACGTCGCCCGGCCGGGGGGTCGCGCACACGCCTGCGTGGCGCCGGTCACGGTCGGTCCGCGGCCGGGTCCGTAGAATGTCGGTCCCGGAGACGGAGAACCCCATGGCCAAGCAGATCAGCCTGTCGCAGTACCTGATCGAGAAGCAGCGCGAGAAGAACCTGA
Source organism: Burkholderiales bacterium (assembly GCA_037137595.1). Lineage (GTDB taxonomy): Bacteria > Pseudomonadota > Gammaproteobacteria > Burkholderiales > Burkholderiaceae_E > UBA4615. Next base: position 2,240 of record JBAXJZ010000358.1, read on the forward strand.
TCCCGGCGGAGCTGCGGCTGCTGCTCGAGGTGGTGGCGCGCGCCTGCAAGCGGATCAGCTACGCGGTCGGCAAGGGCGCGCTGACCGGCGTGCTGGGCGCAGCCGGCTCGGACAACGTCCAGGGCGAGGCGCAGCAGAAGCTCGACGTGATCGCCAACGAGACGCTGCTCGAGGCGAACGAGTGGGGCGGCCACCTCGCGGCGATGGCCTCCGAGGAGATGGACCACCCCTACCCCATCCCGAACCGCTATCCGAAGGGCGAGTTCCTGCTGCTCTTCGATCCGCTCGACGGCTCGTCGAACATCGACGTCAACGTGTCGATCGGCACGATCTTCTCGGTGCTGCGCATGCCGGAAGGTGCGGGCGATCCGCAGGAGCACCACTTCCTGCAGCCGGGCTCGCGTCAGCTCGCCGCCGGCTACGCGGTCTACGGGCCGTCGACGCTGCTGGTGCTGACCGTGGGCGACGGCGTGGCCTGCTTCACGCTCGACCGCGAGACCGGCTCGTGGTGGCTGACCGCCGACGGCATCCGGATCCCCGAGGACACCAAGGAGTTCGCGATCAACGCGTCGAACGCACGCCACTGGTTCGAGCCGGTGCAGCGCTACGTCGCCGACCTGACCGCGGGCAGGACCGGGCCGCTCGGCAAGGACTACAACATGCGCTGGGTCGCATCGATGGTGGCCGACGTCCACCGGATCATGACCCGCGGCGGCATCTTCATGTACCCGGCCGACCGCCGCGAGCCGGACAAGCCCGGCAAGCTGCGGCTGCTCTACGAGGCCAACCCGATGAGCTTCCTCGTCGAGCAGGCCGGCGGCATGGCCACCAACGGCCGGCAGCGGATCATGGACATCCAGCCCTCGAAGCTGCACGAGCGGGTGGCGGTGTTCCTCGGCTCGAGGAACGAGGTGGCGCGGGCGACGGGGTATCACGAGGGGCACTGAGGGCGCGCGTCCGGATCCGATCGGGCGCGCATGGCCGGGATCGAACGAGAGGTCACGCTCGATCGGCGGGACGTCCTCCTGTCAGGAACGCTCACGCTGCCGGACGCGCTCGGCACACCCCGCACGGTCGCCCTCTTCGTGGCCGGCTCGGGCCCCACGGACCGCGACGGCAACGGCCCCGCGCTCGGTCTGCGGACCGATTGCCTGAAGCAACTGGCCGCCGCGCTCGCATCGGGCGGCGTAGCCTCCCTGCGATACGACAAGCGCGGCGACGGACGCAGCGCCGCAGGCCCGACCGACGAATCCGCGCTTCGCTTCGAGCATTTCGTCGATGACGCGGCCGAATGGGCCCGGCGCCTTGCGGTCGACCCGCGCTTCGACCGCGTCGCGGTCCTGGGGCACAGCGAAGGCGCGCTGATCGCCGCACTGTGTGCGTCGCATGCGCCCGCGGTGGACCACGTGCTGAAGCTCGCGGGTGGGGATGCGGCAAGCAGGGCCGCGAGCTACACCCATCCCGAGCGGCCGCTCGCCCCGGGCCTCGCGGACGGCATCCTGCGCTTCCTCGCCGACCTGCGCTGAAGTCCGGCAGCCCGCACGACTCGACGCGTGCGCGGCATGCCAGTCGACCTGCCTGGTCCGAACGAACGTCGCGCTGGGTCGAAAGGCCATCCTGACCGACCGGCATGGCGGTGCCGGGGCAGCATGACGAGGAGCCGTCCAAGCCCCCATCAACCGATCGAACAGCCGCTGACCCATACATTTGTATGGTGATGCAGAAGCATTCGTGTCAACATCGACTCCCGGCCTCACCCGCTTCGAGTGGGACCCGCGCAAGGACCACGCCAACCGGCTGAAGCACGGCGTCCCGTTCGCCCTCGCGCAGTTCGCGTTCGCCGATCCCCGACGCGTCATCGCCGAGGACACGCGCCACGGAGGAACCGAGCAGCGCTGGTTCTGCTTCGGTGTCGTCGATGGCGGCGTGGTGACGGTGCGGTTCACCTGGCGCGACGGCACGATCCGGATCATCGGCGCCGGGTACTGGCGCAAGGGCAAGGCGATCTATGAACAGCAGAACCCGCTACCGTGACGAACCGATCGGCGAGCCCCGGGTCGTCGCCGACTTCCTGCCGTCTCCCGACCAGCTCGCGTTCCGCGACGACGAGGTCAAGGTGACCCTCACGCTGAGCCGGCGCAGCATCGAGTTCTTCAAGGGCGAGGCGCTGCGTTCGAACGCACCGTACCAGCGGATGATCCGGCGCCTGCTCGACGCCTACGTCGAGGCATGGACGGCCCAGTCGGCCACCGCGGTCTCCCCGGCCCGCACATCGGCGCGCCGTCGCGCGAGCAAGTCCGGCGCACGCTGAACCGAGCCCCTGCCCCGTGGGCAGGCGGGGCGTTTCAGCGGAAACGCCGAGCGCTCAGCGCGCCGGCGAGTCGGCGTGCCGCTGGGATCCGCGGCCCCGACGGCGCCCGCGAACCACCACGCCCACCGCATCCCCCGCCGCCGCGAACCCCATCGCCGCGGTGACCATGACCACGCTGCCGTAGCCCGCGCAGGCGAGCGGCATCCCCGCCTCGCCCGCGGACTCGGGCCGCGCGCCGCCGGCCGGCGCCGGCGACCAGACCGCCTCGACGCCGAAGCGGGCGCCCTTCTCGCGCGGAAAGCCGTGGTCGCGCCGCAGTCGCGCACGCACGGAGGCCAGCAGCGCATCGCCCTTCGCCTCGGCCACGTCCGAGCGCCGCAGCGCGAGCGGATCGAGCCGGCC
>JBAXJZ010000359.1:0-4949 GCA_037137595.1 Burkholderiales bacterium
GCCAGCCGCCGAGGTCGACGACCTCCCCGGGCCGCGCGCGCTGCCGATCGTCGGCAACATGCTGCAGTTCGCGTCGTTCGGCGGCATGCACGCCGCGCTCGAGAGCTGGACCGAGCAGTACGGCCCGATCTTCCGCGCGCGCTTCGGTCCCGCGACGCTGCCCTGCGTCGCCGACGCGTCGCTGATCCAGGAGATCCTGCGCAGCCGCCCCGACACCTTCGCGCGCGGGCAGCGGCTGACCGACATCATCAACGACGGCTCGGCGGTCGGCCTCTTCACCGCCGAGGGCGAGGTCTGGCAGCGTCAGCGCCGGCTGGTGATGCGTGCGCTCACGCCGGAGCAGGTGCGCCGCTCGTTCCCGATCATCCGGACCGTCGCCGAGCGGCTGCATGCCAAGTGGCTCGACGACGCCCGCGCGGGGACGGTCGTCGACCTCGGCACCGACTTCCGCCGGTTCGCGGTCGACGTGGCCACCTGGATGTCGATGGGGCAGGACATCGACACGCTCCGTCACCCCGACCATCCGCTGCAGTCCGACGTCGACCTCTGGTTCCGGCTGATCGGCCGCCGGCTGGCGACGCCGGTCAAGTACTGGAAGCTCGTGAGGCTGCCGGTCGACCGGCGCGGCGACGCGGCCATCGCGCGGATCGAGCGTCTGGTGGACGAGCTGATCGCGCAGGGCCGCGAGCGGCTGGAGCGCGAGCCCGCGCTGCGCGAGCGTCCCGAGAACGTGCTGCAGGCGCTGATCGCCGCCCGCGACGAGCCGTCGTCCGGCTTCACCGACACCGACGTGCGCGGCAACGTGCTGACCTTCCTCTTCGCCGGCGAGGACACCGCGGCCAGCGTGATGTCCTGGCTCGTGCACCTGCTCGCCACGACGCCGCACGCGCTCGCCGCGGCGACGGCCGAGGCCGACCGGCTGCTCGGCGGGCGCGCGGCGGTGGAGGCCTTCGACGACGTCGGCCGCTTCGACTACCTGGAGGCGGCCGCACACGAATCGATGCGGCTCAAGCCGATCGCGCCGGTGATGGGCGTGACCACGCTGCGCGAGGTGGAGATCGCCGGGCTGAGGGTGCCGCCGGGGCAGACGATGATGCTCGCGCTGCGGCAGGCGTCGCGGCGCTCGCCCGCGTTCGCCGGCCACGAGGCCTTCGAGCCCGAGCGCTGGCTGGCCGCGGCCGCGCCGGGTGTCGACGATCCGAAGCGCTCGGTGTTCCCGTTCGGTGCCGGCCCGCGGCTGTGCCCGGGCCGCTATCTCGCGATGGTGATGATCACCACCGCGGTGTCGATGGCGATCCGCGGCTTCGACATGGCCTTCGAGCCCGGTTGCGGCCGGGAGCGCCTGTCGTTCACGATGAGCCCGGAGCGCCTGCAGGCGCGGCTGACGCCGCGCCAGGTCGGGGATCGCGCCGGCCGCGCGGTGCCATCCTGACGACCGCCCCGCCGGAGGTTCGCCCATGAACGCACCGCAGTCCGCCGCCACGCTCGCGGCCAGGCCCGACGACCCGCTCGGCATCGCGCTCGCCGACGCCGTCGCCCGCTACGTCGCGAAGCGCCCGCAGAGCGCGCGGCTGCAGCGCGAGGCCGCCGAGGTCCTGCCCGGCGGCAACACGCGCAGCGTGCTGTTCTTCCCGCCGTTCCCGCCCTACATGGCCTCGGGCGAGGGCTGCCGGCTGACCGACGTCGACGGCCACGTCTACCTCGACGCGCTCGGCGAGTTCACCGCCGGGCTCTACGGCCACTCCGACCCGGTGATCCGCGAGGCGGTGGAGCGCGCGCTGCGCAACGGCGTGAACCTGTCGTCCCACACCCCGGGCGAGGCCGCGCTCGCACGCGAGATCGCCGCGCGCATCGGCTCGATCGAGCGACTGCGCTTCACCAACTCCGGCACCGAGGCGAACCTGCTCGCGCTCGCCGCCGCCACCGCGCACACCGGCCGGCGCGCCGTGCTGGTCTTCGAGGGCGCCTACCACGGCGGCGTGCTGACCTTCCCGCTCGGTGCGCCGGCGAAGGTCAACGTGCCGCACGTGTTCGCGGTCGCGCCCTACAACGACCTCGAGGCCGCGCGCGCCGCGCTCGAGCCGCATCGCGGCGACGTCGCCGCGATCCTCGTCGAGCCGATGCTGGGCTCGGGCGGTTGCATCCCCGGCGATCCGGCGTTCCTGCACGGCCTGCGGGCACTCGCCGACGAGCACGGCGCGCTGCTGGTGCTCGACGAGGTGATGACCTCGCGGCTGTCCTTCGGCGGTCGGCAGGCGCTGCTCGGGCTGCGCCCGGACCTGACCACGCTCGGCAAGTACTTCGGCGGCGGCATGTCGATCGGCGCGTTCGGCGGCCGCGCCGACGTCATCGACCGGTTCGACCCGCGCCGCGCCGACGCGCTCGCGCACGCGGGCACCTTCAACAACAACGTGCTGACGATGGCCGCCGGTCACGCGGGCCTGACGCGCGTGCTCACGCGCGAGGCGCTCGATGCCGTCAACGCGCGCGGCGAGCGGCTGCGCGCGGCCCTGAACGCGGTCTTCGTCCGGCACGGCGTCGCGCTGCAGGCCACCGGCCTGGGCTCGCTGCTGACGCTGCACGCGACCGACCGTCCGGTGCGCTCGGCGCGCGACCTCGCCGGCACCGACCCGCGCATCCGGGACCTGCTGTTCTTCGACCTGCTCGAGCGCGGCGTCTGGATCGCGCGCCGCGGCTTCGTCGCGCTGTCGCTGCCGTTCGGCGACGCGGAGGTCGACGCGCTCGTGGCGGCGGTCGACGACGCGGTGGCGTCGCGTCGCGCGCTGCTGCGGGCGCGCGACGCCGCCGTCACCAGACGGTGACGGCTCCGCTGTCGCCGGCGCCGGTGCCGGCGGTCGAGCCGCCGAAGCCCGTCGACGCGCTGTCGTCGCCGTCGAAGCCCACCGCGATCGACCCGCCGTCCGCGCTGATCGAGACCGTCGGCGTCACCGCCGAGGTCCAGGCGTCGCTCGCCCGCGTGTTCAGCGCCTTCAGCACCACGTCGCGCGTCCAGCTGCCGTTCGCGCCGCGAAGCAGGTAGACCGCGCCGCTGTTGGTCGCGGTGTTGCCGTTCGTGCTCCCGAGGAAGCCCACGGCCTGCGAGCTCTCGCCGTAGGCGGCGATCGCGAGCGTGCCGCCGTCGGCGCTGAGCGCCACCGCCGATCCGTAGCGGTCGTTGGCGTCCGGGTTCGGCGCGACGAGCGCGGCCTGCTCGGTCCAGGCCGAGCCGTTCCTCGCGAAGACGTAGGCCGCGCCGCCGGCGCCCAGCGTCGCGGTGGAGGGCGGCGGACCCGCCACCGCCACGGTGAGCGTCGCGCCCGGTGCGCCGACCGCGATCAGCGAGCCCGCGCCGTCGATGGCCACGGCCTGGCCGAAGTTCCACTGCACGTCGCCGTCCGAGGGCTTCAGGTAGGCGCGCTGCGACCAGCTGCTGCCGGTGCGGCCGAACACGTAGGCCGCGCCCGCGCCGGGCGCATTGGTGTTCGTGCCCGACCCGTTCACCGAGGTCGCGTCGCTGGATTCGCCGGGCGCACCGATCACCGCGGTCGAGCCGTCGGCGCTCAGCGCGATCGCCGAGCCGAAGGCCGGGCTGGTCAGGCTCGCGGTCTGCGCGACGACGTTGCCCGCCTTGAGGTAGCCCTGCTGGGTCCAGGTCGTGCCGGAGCGCGAGAACACGTAGGCCGCGCCCGCGTTGAGCGCGGAGTCGTCGGCCTGGTTGTTCGTGAAGCCGCTCGCCTCGTTCGGCGCGGACACCAGCAGCGTGGAGCCGTCGGCGCTCAGCGCGACCTTCGAGCCGAAGGCGTCGCCGGCGCCGGCGTTGGACGCCTTGATGTAGGCCTGCTGGGACCAGGTCGACCCCGAGCGGATGAACACGTAGACCGCGCCGGCGCCCGACAGCGAGTCGTCGGACTGGTTGTTGTTCACGCCCGTCGCGGCGCTCGATTCGGCGAGCGCGCCGACGGCGATCGTCGTGCCGTCCTGGCTGATCGCGACGCTCGACCCGAACTTGTCGCCGGCCCCCGCGTTGGAGGCCTTCAGCCAGCGCTGCTGGACCCAGCCCGAGCCCGAGCGGGTGAACACGTAGGCGGCGCCCGCGTAGGTCAGCGAGTTGTCGGCCTGCGCCGAGCCGTCGCTCTGCTCGCCCGGCGCGCCCACCACCATCGTCAGGCCGTCGCCGCTCAGCGCGACGGCCTGGCCGAACCAGTCGCCGGCCTCGGCGTTCGAGGCCTTCAGGTAGCCGATCGCCTGCAGCGCGCGGCCGGCGAGGTCCACCTCGGCCGAGGTGCCGCAGCCGGCCGTGTTGCAGGCCTTCACGCGGTAGCGCGTGGTCGCCCAGTCGACGCGGTGCGCATCGATCGCCACCGTCGTGCCGGTGGACGCCGCGGGCAGCACCGAGCCCAGGTCGGCCCAGGCGCCGCCGGCCAGCTGACGCTGGACCTGGTACGAGGCCGTGGGGTCGATCGCGGCCCAGTCCAGGCGCACGGTCTTGTGCAGCACCGTCGAGGTCACCGAGGGCGCGGCCGGCGCCGTGAGCGGCGGCGTCGTGTCGCCGGCCGACGGCGTCGAGTCGGGCGCCGGATCGGTCGATGCCGGCGTCGCGGTGGGCACGGCGGCGGTCGAAGGCGCGGTCGACGCGGCCGGGGAGGTCTCGGTGCCGCCGCCTCCGCCGCCGCAGGCCGCGAGCAGCAGCGCCAGCAGGCCGGCGGCGAACGGGGCGCGTGCGCGTCGCGCGGTCCGCGCGCGCGCGGACGGGTCGAGGGCGGGCGAAGCGGGGGCGAGGAGGGTGTCCGGCATGATCGATCCGAGGTCGTTCCGATCGTGTATCGACCCGTTCGACGGCGGCAGCACGTTCGAGGCGCGCGGCGGCCCGGTGCCGCCGACGGATGGACACCGGGGTGTGGCGCCGCGACCGCTGTGACGCGCGGCGTCCCCGGAGGGGGCGGCGGCGA
>JBAXJZ010000360.1:0-4923 GCA_037137595.1 Burkholderiales bacterium
TACTACGAGATCCCGGCCTACGGGCACGCGGTCAGCACGACGTTCAACGCCGCCTGGGACTCGCTGACCGTGCTCGAGCAGTGGGTCGAGCGCGGCGTGGCGCCCGGCCCGCAGGTGGTGGCCGACACCGTCGGCGTGCCGGGGCGCACGCGGCCGCTGTGCGAATGGCCGGCGTGGCCGCGGTATTCGGGCAGCGGGGACGTCAACGCGGCGGCGAGCCATGCCTGCGTGAAGGACTGATCCTCGGCACGGGGAAGCCGGGCGTGCCGTCGGCGACCGGCGGCGGGACGGGCGCGGCGCCGCCCTCCGGCGCCGCGCCGCTCAGGGTCGCAGGCCGACCGCCGCCGTGCCCGGCTCGACGATCGCGAACATCGGCTCGAACGCGTCGAGCAGCCCCCAGAGCCGGGCGAACGCGTCGCGGGCGCCGTCGACGCGCAGCCGCCCGTCGGCGGCCGCCTCGGCGGGCGTGGCCTGCTGCATCAGGAAGGCGTCGACCGTCGCGCGGTCGACGGTGACGGTCGCCTCCGGCGCCGGTCCCGCGCCGTCCGCCCAGGGCCGCGCGGAGAGCGCCGAGTTCGACAGCTCGCAGCGCCAGCGTTCTCCCGCGTCGGGAAACACCCAGTCGAGCACCAGCCTCAGCCCGGCTGCGCGCTCGGCGTTGATCCGCACCGCGACGAAGTCGAAGAACATCTCCAGCGTCATCGCGCGGACCATGTCGGTGCTCGCGATCGAGCGCCGCAGCGCCTTGGGCGGCCCCTCGCGCAGCTCCTTCGCGCCCATCAGGTAGGCGTTGCGCCAGGTGGCCGATTCGGCCTGGAAGGCGAGCTGCTCCATCGCCCGCGCGGCGAGCAGCCGCACGTCCGCGCGACCCGGCTCGGCGAACACCGCGTGGTTCAGCACCTGCGCGACCCAGCGGAACTCGCCGCGCTCGAAGTCGGCGCGCGCGCGGTCCAGCACCGCGTCGACGCCGCCCATGTAGTCGATCGTCTTGCGCGCGGCATCCACCGGCGGCAGCGGGTTCAGGTTCGCCGGGTTGCCGTCGTACCAGCTCAGGTGCCGCTGGTAGATGGCCTTCACGTTGTGCGAGACGGTGCCGTAGTAGCCGCGCGCGTGCCAGCGCGACGCGAGCCCCTCGGGCAGCTTCAGCATCTCGGCGATCTCGGCCGGTCGCCAGCCGTGGCTCATCAGCCGCACGGTCTGGTCGTGCAGGAAGCGGTAGAGGTCGCGCTGCTCGGCGACGAAGGCGCGACAGCGGGCGTTGCCCCAGGTCGGCCAGTGGTGCTGTGCGTAGACCACCTCCAGCGCGTCGCCCCAGCGCGCGAGCGCGCGGTCGAGGTACTTCGACCACAGCAGCGCGTCGCGCGCCTGTGCGCCGCGGATCGGGCAGACGTTGTGCAGCGTGCGGGTGGCGTTCTCGGCCAGGTTCAGCGCGCGCAGCTGCGGGAACCAGAAGTGCATCTCGGCCGGCGCCTCGGATTCGGGCGTGAGCTGGAACACGATCTCCACGCCGTCGATCCGGTGCGACTCGGTCTCCTCGACGATGGTGTGCGTCGGCGCGATCAGCGACAGCCGCCCGCGCGACGAGACCTTGCCCAGGCCCGCGTCCACCTGCGCGTCCGGGCCCTTCGGCAGCAGCGGCCCGAACTGGTACTGCGCGCGCCGCGTCATCGGCACGCCGGCCAGCAGGTTCTCGCCCACCGCCGCCTCCATGAAGCGCGCCGGCGCGATCACCCGCACCCGACCGGCCCGGACGTCGGCCTCGTCGACCACGCCGCGCACGCCACCGAAGTGGTCGACGTGCGAATGGCTGTAGATCACCGTGTGCACCGGCCTGCGGGGGCGGTGCGCGAAATAGAGCGCGAGCGCCGCGCGCGCGACCTCGACGCCGGTGAGCGGGTCGATGACGATCAGCCCGGTGTCGCCCTCGACGATCGTCATGTTCGCGAGGTCCAGCCCGCGCACCTGCCAGGTCCGGTCGCAGACCTCGAACAGGCCGTGGATCGCGTTCAGGCGCGCCTGTCGCCACAGGCTCGGATTGACCGTGTCCGGCGCCTCGGGCGTCTCGAGGAACGCATACGGGGCGAGGTCCCAGACCGGCGCGCCGCTCGGGCCGTCACCGGCCACGCGTGCGTCGGGAATCGTGCCGACGAAGCCGCGCCGCGCGTCCTCGAAGTCCTGCTCGTCGGCGAAGGGCAGGGTATCGGCGAGCGCGCGGTTCGCGCGCAGCGTGCTCGGGTGCACGTCGGTCATCGGGGTCTCCTCCAAAGGAAACGCCCGCGCGAGGCGGGCGTTCACGGGGTGCGTGCCGCGCGGCGGCGTTACTTCGACAGCTCGCGCATCGCCTTCTCGAGCCCGGCGAGCGTGACCGGGTACATCCGGTTCGACAGCACCTGCCGGATCACCGAGATCGACTGGCGGTACTCCCAGACGCCTTCCGGCTCGGGATTCAGCCACGCGAACTTCGGGAAGCGCTCGGCGAGCCGCTGCAGCCAGATCGCGCCGGCCTCCTCGTTGTTGTACTCGACCGAGCCGCCCGGCTGCAGGATCTCGTACGGGCTCATCGTGGCGTCACCGACGAAGATCAGCCGGTAGTCCGGGTTGTACTTGCGCAGCAGGTCCCAGGTCATCAGCCGCTCGGAATGGCGCCGGCGGTTGTTCTTCCAGACGAAGTCGTAGACGCAGTTGTGGAAGTAGTAGAACTCGAGGTGCTTGAACTCGGTCTTGGCGGCCGAGAACAGCTCCTCGGTGCGCTTGATGTGGTCGTCCATCGTGCCGCCCACGTCGAGCAGCATCAGCACCTTGATGGTGTTGTGCCGCTCCGGGACCATCTTGATGTCGAGCCAGCCGGCGTTGCGGGCGGTCGACGAGATGGTGTCGTCGATGTCGAGCTCCTCCTGCGCGCCCTCGCGGGCGAACTTGCGCAGGCGTCGCAGCGCGACCTTGATGTTGCGGGTGCCGATCTCGACCTGGTCGTCGTAGTCGCGGTAGGCGCGCTGCTCCCAGACCTTCACGCCGGTCCGGTTGCCGCCGGGCGGACCGCCGACGCGGATGCCCTCGGGGTTGTAGCCGCCGTTGCCGAACGGGGAGGTGCCGTTCGTGCCGATCCACTTGCTGCCGCCCTCGTGGCGCTCCTTCTGCTCCTCGAGCAGCTGCTTCAGGCGCTCGAGCAGCTTGTCGAGCCCGCCCATGGCCTCGATCGCGGCCTTCTCCTCGGCGGTGAACTCGCGTTGCAGCTGGCGCTTCAGCCATTCGAGGGGCACGTCGATGTCGATGCCCGGCACGTTCTGCACGCCCTTGAAGTAGGCGCCGAACGCGCGGTCGAACTTGTCGAAGTTCCGCTCGTCCTTCACCAGGGTGGCGCGCGACAGGTGGTAGAAGTCGTCGACCGAGTTCGAGATCACGTGCTGCTTCAGGCACTCGATCAGCGTCAGGTATTCCTTGATGGATACCGGCAGCTTGGCCTGACGCAGGTGGAGGAAGAAGTCGATCAGCATGCGTCGCTCCGGTGGGGCGGGACGGCGGGCGGGGCGCTCAGGGCGCCGGCAGCCGTGCCTGGCGGAAGCCGAGGTGGCGCTTCACCGCCGGCCATTCCGAATCGATGATGGAGAAGACCACCGTGTCGCGCAAGCTGCCGTCCGGCAGCCGCTGGTGGTTGCGGAGCACCCCGTCCTGCTTGGCGCCGAGCCGGGCGATCGCCTCGCGCGAGCGCTGGTTGAACCAGTGGGTGCGGAACTCGACCGCCAGGCAGCCGAGCGACTCGAACGCGTGCTGCAGCAGCAGCCGCTTGCATTCGGTGTTCAGCGCGCTGCGCTGCACGCTCGCCGAATAGAAGGTCGTGCCGATCTCGAGGCGACGCTGCGTCTCCTCGACGTTCATGTAGCGGGTGGACCCGACGATCCGCCCGTCGCGCCGCCGGCGCACGACGAAGGGCAGCGCGCGGCCGGCCGCCTGCTGCGCCAGCCCCGTGGCGATCCAGCCGTCGATCGACGCGGCGGTGGGCACGATCGTGTACCAGAGCGCGTCCAGGTCGCCGTCGGCGATCGCCTCGACGAGCGCAGGGCCGTGCTCGGCGGCGAGCGGCTCCAGGCGCACGTGCTCGCCCTCGAGCGTGACGGGGCGGGGCGGCCAGGGCAGGGAGGCGGTGTCTGTCACGACGGCGGTCCGGAGGCGGCGGGCGGGCGCGCTCAGGCGCCTCGCGCCGACAGCGCGAGACCCACGACGCCCGCCACGATGAGCGTGATGCTGCCGATGCGCAGCGCGGTGATCGGCTCCTGGAACCAGGTCATGCCGATCACCGCGACCGCGGCGGTGCCCAGGCCCGACCAGATCGCATAGGTGACCGACAGGTCGAGCTTCTTCAGCGCCATCGCGTTGCAGCCGAAGGCCACCGCGTAGAAGGCGAACATCATGACCGTCGGGCCCATCTTGGACAGGCCCTGGGACAGCTTCATCGACGTGCTGCCCGCGACCTCGAAGATGATCGCCGCGGCGAGGAAATACCAGTGCATCGGTCGTCCGCAGAGGAGGGCGCGGCGTGCCCGCGCCCGGGCGACGCGTCAGCGGTTGTGCCGCGCCATGAAGATCAGCCGCTCGAACAGGTGGACGTCCTGTTCGTTCTTGAGCAGCGCGCCGTGCAGCGGCGGGATCGCGGCCTTGCCGTCCTTGGACTGCAGCGCCTCGGGGGGAATGTCCTCGGCGACGAGCAGCTTCAGCCAGTCGAGCAGCTCGGAGGTCGAGGGCTTCTTCTTGATGCCGGGCAGCTCGCGGATCTGGAAGAAGCTCTCCATCGCCTCCTTGAGCAGCGTCTTCTTGATCCCCGGATAGTGGACGTCGACGATCTTCTGCATCGTCTCCTTGTCCGGGAACTTGATGTAGTGGAAGAAGCAGCGGCGCAGGAAGGCGTCGGGCAGCTCCTTCTCGTTG
>JBAXJZ010000361.1:0-4921 GCA_037137595.1 Burkholderiales bacterium
CGCGGTACTGGAGCCTCGCGTTCATGGATCCGTTCACCGACCACGCCGCCTGCGTGTCGCGACGCACCTCGGGCGGCGCGGCCCGCACGCTGTGGGTCGCGCCGCCCGGCTGGAGCGCGGACGCGCCGGCCGGCGCCACGCCGCTGCGGATGCCGTCGAACGACCTCTGGCTGCTCGGCCGCGTGCTGGTCGACGGCGAAGCCGACCTGCCCGCGGTGCACGCCCTGCAGGACGGCCTGCGCATCGAGGCCCCCGCGGTCTCGCGGCCCTTCGTGTCGGTGCCCGACGAACGCGACGCGCGCGCCTTCGTGGCCTTCGCCGCGGAGGCGCTCGGCCGCAACCCGGTCCCCGCGCGCGACGCGGCGCTGCTCGCGCGCACCGCCTCGGTGGGTCTCGTGCCGGGCGACCGCGCAGCCTTCGACCGGCTGGACGCGGCGACGCGCGACGCGTGGACGCGGCGGCTGCCGAGGCTCCGCGACCGGCTGCGCCGGCCCGAACCGCGCTTCGAGACCGAGGTCGGTGCAGGCTGGAGCGCGGGCGCGGACGGCATCGGCAACTTCGGGGCGGACCACGCCTACCGCGCCTACATCGCGCTCAACGGCCTGGGCGCGCTCGAGCGCGAGGAGGCGATCTACGCGCGCACCGCGGTCGACGCCGATGGACGCGCGCTCGACGGCGCCCGCGGCTACACGCTGCGCGTGCCGCCCGACCTGCCGGCGGGCGCGTTCTGGTCGCTGTCGATGTACCGCGTGGAGCCCGACGGCCGCGCGTTCTTCGTCGAGAATCCGATCGGCCGCTACACGGTGGGCGACCGCACGCCCGGCCTGGTCCGCGACGCGGACGGCGCGCTCACGGTCCGGATGCGCCGCGAGCCGCCCGCCGACCCCGCCGCCCGCGCGAACTGGCTGCCGGCGCCCGAGGGCCCGTTCGCGCTCGCATGGCGGGTCTACGAGCCGGGCCCGGCACTGCTCGCGCGCCGCTACCGGCTGCCCGGCGTGATCCGCGAGGCCTGAGCGCCTGCGATAATCCGCCGCAGTTCCCGACGACACACCGAGACGCCCCCCATGCCCTTCGTCACCCACGCCGGCGCCCGCCTCTACTGGCGCGCCGACGGCGATCCCGCCCTGCCCCCGCTGGTGCTCGTGAACTCGCTCGGCACCGACCACTGCCTGTGGGATCCGGTGATGCCGCGGCTGGTCGACTTCTTCCGCGTGATCCGCATGGACATGCGCGGCCACGGCGCGTCCGACGCGCCGGCCGGCGAGTACACCGTCGAGCTGCTCGCGAAGGACGTGCTCGCGGTGGCCGACGCCGCCGGCCTCGAGCGCTTCGACTACTGCGGGATCTCGCTGGGCGGCATGATCGGCCAGTGGCTCGGCCTCCACGCGGGCGCGCGCCTGCGCCGGCTGGTGCTGTGCAACACCACGGGCCGCGCCGATCCGGCGCCGCAGGTCGCGCGCATCGCGACGGTGAAGGCGCAGGGCATGGCCGCGGTGCTCGACACCGTCCTCGGCCGCTTCTTCACGCCGCGCTTCCGCGCGCGCGGCACGGCGCACCTGCACTCGGTCGCGCAGACGATCCTCGCGCTCGACCCGGTGGGCTACGCCGGCTGCTGTGCGGCGGTCCGCGACCACGACCTGCTCGACGCGCTCGGTTCGATCACGGTGCCGACCACGGTCGTGGTGGGCACCCACGACCTGTCCACGCCGCCGGCGATGGGCCGCGCGATCGCGGAACGGATCCCGGGCGCCGCGCTCGTCGAGCTCGACTGCGCTCACATCCCGCACTCCGAGGATCCGCCGGCGTTCGTCGCGATGCTGGTCCCCACGCTGGCGCCCGAGCGCACGCAGGGCGAGCCCGTGCCCGGCTCGCATGTCGCGAGCGGCGCGCTGCCCGCGGGCTCGGCGCCGGTCACCGGCGTGGCCGCCGACGCGACGCTGGTCGAGCAGTACCAGCGCGGCATCGCACGGCGCAAGCAGGCGCTCGGCGAGGCCTACGTGAACGCGCGGATCGAGAAGGCCGACCCGTTCACCGCCGAGTTCCAGAACATGATCACCCGCTGGGCCTGGCAGGACGTCTGGACGCGGCCGGTGTTCGACGACCGCACGCGTCGGCTGGTGGTGCTGGCGATCACCTCCGCGCTCGCGCGCTGGGAGGAGTTCCGGCTGCACGCGAAGGCCGGGCTCGACCGCGAGCTGTCGCCCACCGAGCTGAAGGAGCTGCTGCAGCAGGCGGCGATCTACGCCGGCGTGCCCACGTCGGTGACCGGATTCAAGGTCGCCTCCGAGCTGCTCGCCGAGCGGGCGGCGGAGCGGGCGAAGCAGGGCTGAACACGCGGACCGCCGCGGGCCGCGCACGGTCCGCGACGTGGTCCCGGCACGACGACACGAGGGAGCGGAGCATGGTGGACGACGGGATCGAGACGATCGACATCGCGATCATCGGCGGCGGCATCGGCGGGCTGACGACGGCGCTCGCGCTGCACGCCCAGGGCATCGGCTGCACGGTGTTCGAGGCGGTCGAGCAGGTGCGCCCGCTGGGCGTGGGCATCAACCTCCTGCCGCACTCGGTGCGCGTGCTCTCGGGTCTGGGCCTGCAGCCGAGACTCGCTGCCACGGCGGTGGAGACGGCCGAGCTCGCGTTCTACAACAAGCACGGCCAGAAGATCTGGGCCGAGCCGCGCGGCCTCGCCGCGGGCTACGCGTTCCCGCAGTTCTCGATCCACCGCGGCGAGCTGCAGATGATCCTCTACGCGACCGCGACCGAGCGGCTGCCGGCGGGGTCGGTCCGCACCTCGCACGCGCTGCAGCGCTTCGAGGACCGCGGCGACCACGTGATGCTGCACTTCGCGGACCGTTCCGGCACGCCGCGCCCGCCCGTCCGCGCGCGCGCGGTGATCGGCGCCGACGGCATCCACTCGATCGTGCGCCGCACGTTCTTCCCCGACGAGGGCCCGGCGCGCTTCTCCGGCCGGATGCTCTGGCGCGCGACCACCCGCGCCAAGCCCTTCCTCACCGGCCGCTCGATGATCCAGGCCGGTCACCAGGACCAGAAGTTCGTCTGCTACCCGATCCAGCGCACGCCCGACGCGGACGGCCTGCTGACGATCAACTGGATCGCCGAGCTGACCGTGCCGGCGGGCACCACGCCCGAACGCGAGCAGTGGAACAAGCAGGTCGACAGGAGCGTCTTCCGCGAACCGTTCGCGGGCTGGCGCTTCGACTGGCTCGACATCCCCGGCCTGATCGACGGTGCCACGGCGATCTACGAGTTCCCGATGGTCGACCGCGACCCGCGCGATCGCTGGACCCACGGCCGGGTCACGCTGCTGGGCGACGCCGGCCACCCGATGTACCCGATCGGCTCGAACGGCGCCTCGCAGGGCATCCTCGACGCCGAGGCGATGGCCGACGCGATCGCCGAGGCCGGCTTCCCCGCGCGCACGCAGGACCCGACGGCCGCGTTCGCCGCCTACGAGGCCGCGCGCCGCGAGGCCACCGGCAAGATCGTGCTGTCGAACCGGCAGAACGGCCCGGACCAGGTGATGCAGATCGCCGAGGAGCGCGCGCCGAACGGCTTCGCGCACATCCACGACGTGATCCCGCAGGCCGAGCTCGAGGCGATCTCGGCGCGGTACAAGCAGCTGGCGGGGTTCTCCCATGCGCAGGTGAATCGATGATCGAAGCGGTGATCTGGGACTTCGGCGGCGTCATCTCGTCGAGCCCCTTCGTCGCGTTCGCGCGCTACGAGGCCGAGCGCGGCCTGCCGAGGGATTTCCTGCGCACGGTCAACGCGACCAACCCGCACGACAACGCCTGGGCGCGGCTCGAGCGCAGCGAGCTCGACCTCGCCGGCTTCGACGAGGCCTTCGCGATCGAGAGCCGGGCGCTGGGCCACGAGGTGCGCGGCGCCGAGGTGCTGCCGCTGCTGGCCGGCGACATCCGGCCCGAGATGGTCGAGGCGCTGCGCCGCATCCGCGAGCGGCTGCGCACCGGCTGCATCACCAACAATTTCACCGCGATGGACGTGAGCCCGATGGGCGGCCTCTACAAGGCCGAGATCATGCGGCTCTTCCACCACGTGATCGAGAGCGCGAAGGCGGGCGTTCGCAAGCCCGACCCGCGGATCTACCGGATGATGACCGACGCGCTCGGCGTCGACCCGGCGCGCTGCGTCTACCTCGACGACCTCGGCATCAACCTGAAGCCGGCACGCGAGATGGGGATGCGGACGATCAAGGTCGGCGAGGCCGCCCCGGCGCTCGACGAGCTCGAGCAGCACGTGGGGTTCGCGCTGCGCTGAACGGCGCGGCGCGCAACGCCCGGCACCCGTTCCCGGTCGGTCAGCGCGGCGCGGACGGCGAGTCGCCGGCGGCGAGACGACGCTCGATGTCGTCAAGCACCGGCGGCAGGTCGGCGACGGTGTCGACCACGTAGTGCGCGCCCGCGGCGCGCAGGACCGCGGCGGCGCGGTCGGCCGCGACGCGGCGCGCGGCCGGATCGAGCCGGGTCCACTCGTCCCACGACAGCCCGACCTCGTTGCCCGACGCGCTCACGCCGACGGTCCAGGTGCCGGCGGCGAGCCCTTCCGCGATCCCGGGCGCGGTGTCGTCGACCTTCACCACCGCGTCCGCGCGCGCCACGCCGAGCTCGGCCATCGCGCGCAGCATCATCATCGGCCCGGGCCGGCCCTCGGGCAGGTCGCCGGCGCACACCAGGCTCTCGGGCGACCAGCCGGCCGCGGCCGCACGGGGCAGGATCGGTTCCATGATCCCGCGCGTGTAGCCGGTGGTGGAGCCGATCCGCAGGCCGCGCAGCCGCAGCGCACGGATCACGTCGACCGCGCCGGGCACCGGATCAGCGAAGTCGGCGGCGACCGCGATGTTCATCGGCACGAAGACCTCGTAGACGCGGTCGATGTC
>JBAXJZ010000362.1:0-4905 GCA_037137595.1 Burkholderiales bacterium
GGCCGCGAGGCGCAGCGTGGCGGGCAAGGCGCGGCCGCTTGCGCCGGCTCCGGGCAGCGCGCCGCGCTCGAGGGCGACGCCGATCGCGTAGGGCGGCGCCCCGGGCGCGAGCCGCAGCGCGATGTCGCCGCCGTTGTTCACGAAGGCCCTCACCACGCCGGGCGCGTCGAAGCAGGCGGCGACCGCGTCGGCGACCGCACCGGCCACCGCGGCCATCGGCGTCACGAAGGCGGGACGGAACGGCAGCACCGCCGCGTGCATCGCACGCGCGACCGGGCCTTCGGGCGGGTGATCGGGCTCGGCGCAGCGGCGCAGCAGGCGCAGTTCGGCCACCAGGTCGCCCAGCAGCGGCTGGAAGCGGACCCAGGCGCGCTCGATCGCGGCGGCGACCGCCGCGGGATCGCCCTCCGCGCCGATGACCAGGTCGATCGGCCCGTGCTGGAAATGCACGCGGCCGTCGGCGAGCGTCGCACGCACCGCGCTCATCGGATCGCCCCGGGCGGCTCGATCGGCCACGGATTCGCCGCGTCCCAGCCGACGACCGTGGCGTTCGCACGCGCCATCGCGTCGGCCACCGGCACCACGCGGTCGACGTGGCCGCCGAGGTGCGCGTAGTCGTCGGCGCGCATCGTGAACTCGATGGGCGCCACGATCGCGGGGGTGGGCACCCAGCCGAAGCTGCGGTCCGGCATGCGGGCGACGTCGACCATCACGGTGATGCCGCCGCCCGGCCAGACGTACGCGGGCGCACCGCCGACCGTCACGCGCGTGAGCAGGTCCTTGATCGAGCGCGTGAGCAGCACCGGGTTCTCGGTGACGCCGGCGCGCAGGCTGCCGCCCGCGCCCGCGACGAACAGCACCGTGGCGACCGAGGGCTCGCAGTTCTCGCCGATCCGCTCGACGACCTTCATCACCTCGGGCGGCATCACCTCGGGCCGCGGGGTCAGCCTGTCGTCGAGGACGTACCAGGCGTGATGGTCGCCGGTGGTCGAGACGAACAGCAGCCGCATGCCCGGTCGGGACACCTTCGGGTCGAAGGACTCGACGATGGTCAGCGGATCGGTGATATCGGTGCCGCCCCAGCCGGTGCCCGGATTCGCGACCTGGAAGTAGCGGCCGGGCGTGGACTTGCGGCCGCGCACGCGCAGGCCCGAGGGCGGCATGTCGAGGCACTTGCCCGCCTGGTGCTCGGTCAGCACGCCGGTGATGTGGTCGTCGACCACCACCACCTCGTCGACGTGCCCGAGCCACTGCTTCGCGAAGATGCCGATGGTGGCCGAGCCGCAGCCGACCCGCATCCGGCGCTCCTCGACGCCGTCGACGATCGGCGGCCGGCCGGCCTGAACGACGAGCGACGCGCCGCCGTCGACCTGCAGTTCGACCGCCTCCTTGTTGCCCAGCGCCATCATCAGGTCGCAGGTGACGCGGCCCTCCTTCTTGCTGCCGCCGGTGAGGTGGTGGACCCCGCCCAGCGACAGGAACTGCGAGCCGTACTCGATGGTGGTCACGTGGCCCACGGCCTCGCCGCGGTGGCGCACGGTGGCGCACTCGGGGCCGAGGTAGCGGTCGGTATCGACCTTGATGCGGAAGCTGCAGTAGCTGAAGATGCCCTCGGTCACGACCGTGACCATGTCGACGCCGTCCTGCACGCTCGACACGATGAAGGGCGCGGGCTTGTAGTCCGGGTAGGTGGTGCCGGCGCCGACGCCGGTCACGAACACCTCGCCGCCCACCAGGTCGCCGTCCCAGTCGTCCTCGCGGGTCGCGAACGGCACCCGCACGGGCTCGCGCGACATCAGCACCACCGGATCGACGCGGACCAGCCGACCCTCGACGTTCGCGTACCGGTCGCAGGCGCCGGCGCGGCCCTCGGTGATCTGGCAGAGCACCGGGCAGGCGTTGCACTCGATCTTGCCGGGGGCCACCTCGCTCACCGCGACGGCTCCCTGAGCCGCGCGCGCAGCCGATCGGGCGTCACCGGCAGGTGCGTCGCGCGCACGCCGGTGGCGTGACGGATGGCATTCAGGATCGCGGGCGCGGTCGCCACCAGCGCGGGCTCGCCCACGCCCTTCGCGCCCCACGGACCGAGCGGCTCCGGGTCCTCGACGAGGTGGACGACGATCGGCGGGACGTCGCCCACCGTCGGGATCAGGTAGTCGTGCAGGTTGTCGGTGCGGCCGCTGCGGTACTCCTCCATCAGCGCCATGCCCAGGCCCTGCGCGATGCCGCCGTGCACCTGGCCCTCCACCTGCGTGGGGTTCACCGCGCGGCCCACGTCGTGCGCCGCGTGGATCGCGACGACCTTCGTCGTGCCGAGCTCGACGTCGACCTCGACCTCGGCGAACTGCGCGGCGAAGCCGTAGGTGGCGTAGGGCACACCCTGGCCGTCGGCGTCGAGCGGCACGGTGGGCGGATCGAAGCGGCCGCGGCCGACCGCGACGTCGCCGTTCGGGTCGGCGGGCAGCGCGGCGAGGTCGACGCGCGTGTCGCGGCCATCGAGCGTCACGACGAGCACGGTGCCGTCGGTGCGCAGCGCGGCCTCGCCTGCGCGCGCGGCATCGAGCCCCGCGATCGCGACCAGCTTCGAACGCAGGTCCAGCGCTGCGAAGCGCGCCGCGTTGCCCGACACGAAGGTCTGCCGCGACGCCGAGCTCTTGCCCGCGTCCTCGGTCAGCGAGGTGTCCGACCGGATCTGATCCAGCGCCGAGACCGGCACGCCGAGCGCGTCGGCGGCGAGCTGCGGCATGATCGTGTAGGTGCCCTGCCCGATGTCGACCGCGCCGTTGTAGAGCATGAAGCGGCCGTCGCGGCGCAGGCCGACGGTCATCGTCGACGGATTGGCGATCACGGTGTTGCCGATGCCGTACCACATGCAGGCGACGCCGACGCCGCGGCGCAGCGGGCCGGTCGCGGCGGCGTTGAAGGCCTCGCAGCGTGCGCGGGTGTCGACCCACGCGGGCCGCAGCGCCTCGAGGCAGGCGCGCAGGCCGACGCTCGCGCCGAGGCGCTGGCCGGTGGGCGTGGTGTCGCCGGCCCGCAGCGCATGGGCGTGGCGAAGATCGAGCGGATCCAGGCCGGCCTCGAGCGCGAGTTCGTCGAGCAGCGCCTCCACCACCACCGTCGACTGCGGCACGCCGAAGCCCCGGAACGCGCCGGCCACCGGACCGTGGGTGTGGACGGCACGGGTCGTCGCGCGGACCGCCGCGAACCGGTACGGGCCGCTCGCGTGGATCGGCACGCGGTTGGCGACCGTCGGGCCCCAGGACGCGTACGCGCCGGTGTCGAAGTCGCCGTGGAAGTCGTAGGCCCGAAGCCGGCCGTCGGCGTCGGCGGCGAGCGTCGCGCTCATCTCGGCCGGGTGGCGCTTGGTGGACGAGGCCATCGACTCGGGCCGCGTGTAGACCATCCTCGCCGGGCGGCCGAACTTGCGCGCGGCCGCGACGATCAGCGGCTGCACCGAGATGTCGAGCTTGCCGCCGAAGCCGCCGCCCACCGCCGAGGGCACGATCCGCACGTTCGCCGGGGGCAGGCCGAACATCCACGCGAGCTCGTCGCGGTCCATGTACGGCGTCTGCGTGCAGGCGAAGACCTCGACCCGCGCGGGCGATCCGCCCTCCCCCGGGATCCAGCGTGCCCAGCCGGCCTCGGGCTCGATGTAGGCGTGCTCGACGTGCGAGGTGGTGACGCGGATCGTCGCGCGGCGCGGCGCGGCGGCGAGTTCGGCATCGACGTCGCCGCGCACGACACGGCCGCGGCACAGCACGTTGTCGGGATAACGCGCGTGCAGCGGCGCGACGCCGTCGGCCAGCGCCGCGGCCGGGGTCTCGAGCGCGGGCAACGGCGTCCAGGCGATCGGCACCGCGGCCGCGTCGAGCGCTTCGATCGCGGCGCGCTCGCCCGCCAGCACCAGCACCGCCTCGCCGCGGAAGCGCGCGACGCTCTCGGCCACCGCCGGCTGGTCGCGCAGGTCGGGGAAGATCGCGAAGCGGTTGTTGGGCACGTCGGACGGCCGCACCACGCCGACGAGCCCGGGCGTCGCGCGGACGAGCGCATCGAGGTCGCCGAGCTCGAAGCGGGCGTGCGGATGCGGCGAACGGATCGCGCGCAGCCACAGCGCGTCGGCGGGCGCCTCGTCGGCGCCGAAGACCTCCGCGCCGGTGACCTTGGAGGGCGCGTCGAGCCTGGGCAAACGCGCGCCGACCGCGGCACCCGCCGCCGGCGCGGGCTCGGCGACCGCGGCGCCGGCGTCGCCGCGCGCGACCGACAGGACCGCCTCGACGATCTTGCGGTAGCCGGTGCAGCGGCACAGCACGCCGGCCAGCCCGTCGAGCGCCTGCGCCTCGGTGGGCGCGGGCACCCGCCGAAGCAGGTCGGTCGCGGCCATCAGCATGCCGGGCGTGCAGATGCCGCACTGGGCGGCACCGTGCGCGATGAACGCGCGCTGCAGCGCCGAGAGCCCGGCGTCGCCGGCCAGGCCCTCGACGGTGAGCACCTCGGCGCCCTCGCACTGGCCGACCGGGACGATGCAGGCGCAGGCCTGCTCGCCGTCGACGAGCACCGTGCAGGCGCCGCAGTCGCCGGCGCTGCAGCCGACCTTGGTGCCGACGAGGCCGAGGTCGTCGCGCAGCCAGTCGGACAGCCGCATCGACGGCGCGGCGCGCAGCGGGCGCTCGACGCCGTTGACGACGACCCGCGGCGCGGTGTCGGCCGTGCCGGCGTCGCCGACCAGGCCGGGAACGGGACCGGACGGATGGTTCATGCGGCGAGATCCTCGAAGGCACGGCGCAGCAGCGTGGCCGCCGCGTCGAGCCGATAGGCCGCGGTGCCGCGGACGTCGTCGATCGGCGCGAGCGGGGCGAGCGTCGCGGGATCGCGCAGCGCGCGGGCCGCGGCGCGGCCGATCGC
>JBAXJZ010000363.1:0-4901 GCA_037137595.1 Burkholderiales bacterium
GCGGGGCCGGTACGCGGCGGAGCGCGCCGCCAGCGCGTCGAGCGCGCCGCGCACCCCGTAGAGGTGCTGCACGAAGGTCGGCGTCAGCGCCGCGACCTCGACGCCGCGGCGGTTCGGCTCGTCCTTCACCAGCCCCTGGCTGCGCAGCAGCAGCAGCGCCTGCAGCACCGGCTGGCGCGACACGCCGAGCCGCTCGGCGAGCGCGTCCTGGGTGTGGCGCTCGCCGGGTGCGAGCTCGCCCGAGACGATCGCGTCGAGCAGCGCGCGATAGGTCCGCTCGACCAGCGCGGGTGCGGCGTCGAGGGCGGGGAGCTTCGGGGCGGGACGGGCGGACAGCATGCGAATACCGTATACGGAACACATTACCCGATGTCGGCCGCGGCGTCGACTCCGGCGTTAGCATGGGCATCGACCCGCCCGCCGGAGGCCGTCCCGATGACCCTCTCCCCGACCCCGATCGACGACGAGTCCCTGCTCGACCCGCCGGCGCTGGAACACGCCACCGCGCTCGACCTGATGTGCGCGCGCTTCGCGCTGCGCACGGTGCTGGCGCTCGGCGCGCGCTTCAACCTGCGCCGCGACATCAACAACGTCGTCACGCTCGCCGGGCGCTGGCTGGTCTGGCCGCGCGGCACCTTCGGGCGCCTGCAGGCCTACATCGCGCGACGCTGCGCCGAGGCACCCGCCTGGGCCGGCGCCGGCGAGCTGACGGCCGAGGAGTTCATGGCCCGCCACGGCGCCTGGAACGGCCTCTACGACGACACCGCGATCCACTACTACCTCGACGAGTTCGTGAAGCTGCACGGCAAGGAACTGCTACGCGTGTTCCAGCTGTCGGCCGACCGGTTCGACGCGCGGCTCTCGAAGCAGCGCGTGCGGCTGGTGGAGAACGTCGACATGCTGTCGCGCGTGCTCGGCCTCAGCGAATGCGAACGCTCGATCCTGCTGCATGCGTCGCTGTGCCGCTACCAGCGCGACCTGCGCCCGGTCCTGGTCGACTGCAAGGCGGCGAGCGCACAGGAGGCGTTCGGGATGCTCGCGCAGGTCCTCGGCATGCAGGCCGCCGAGACGGCGACGGCGCTGCGGGCCGGCGGCCGTCTCGAGTCGCTGGGCCTCATCGACACGCCGATCGCCGAGCACGCGATCACCGACCTCGGCGACCTGATGCGCGTCTCGGACAAGCTGCTCGCCGTGCTGACCGCCGACTACGCGACCGAGGGCGAGATGATGGCCGCGTTCACGCGGCCGGCGAGCCCCTCGGCGCTCACGATGGACGACTTCCCGCACGTCGGCGACGACGCGCGCTACCTGGTCGCGCTGCTGGGCGCGGCGATCCGCGGCCGCGAGAAGGGCGTCAACGTCCTGCTCTACGGCCCGCCCGGCACCGGCAAGACGGAGTTCGCACGGCTGATCGCCGCGCAGGCCGGCTGCGAGCTCTACGAGGTCGACTGCCTGGACCGCGACGGCAACAGCCTGTCCGGCAAGGAGCGCTACCGGTCGCTGCAGGTCTCGCAGGCCTTCCTGAAGGGCCGGCAGGGCGCGGCCCTGCTCTTCGACGAGGTGGAGGACGTGTTCCCGCCGATCAGCGAGCCGGTGCTGAACCTGTTCGGCGCCGAGGAGGCACGCGGAGCGGCGGTCAACGGCAAGGCCTGGGTCAACCAGACGCTCGAGCAGAACCCGGTGCCGACGATCTGGGTGTCGAACTCCATCGGCCAGATCGACCCGGCGTACCGCCGCCGCTTCCAGTTCCACCTCGAGCTCGCGAATCCGCCGCAGCGCGTTCGCGAGACGATCGCGCGCAAGCATCTGGCGGCGCTCGGCGTGTCCGACGCGTTCGTCGCGCGGATCGCGGCGCGCAAGCAGGTGACGCCGGCGCAGATCCAGTCGGCGGCGCGCTTCGCGGCGCTGACCCGCGCGTCGGTCGAGGATCCGGTCGAGGCGCTGATCGAGCGGCAGCTCGAGCGCGCGGACCGGGCGCTCGGCCGCACCGAGGCGGGTCCCGAGTTCCGACCGTCCCCCACCCGCTACGACCTGTCTCTGCTCAACGTCGAGACCCGGCATCCGGTCGAGCGCATCATCGCCGCGCTGCAGGCCCGGCCGCGCGCGACGCTGTGCTTCTACGGTCTGCCCGGCACCGGCAAGACCGCGCTCGGCGAACACGTCGCGCGCAGCCTCGACCGGCCGCTGATGATCAAGCGGGCCTCCGACCTGATGAGCAAGTACGTCGGGGAGACCGAGCAGCAGATGGCGAAGATGTTCGCCGACGCACAGCACGACGGCGCGGTGCTGCTGCTCGACGAGGCCGACTCGTTCCTGCAGAACCGCCAGCTCGCGGTCCGCAGCTACGAGGTCAGCGAGGTCAACGAGATGCTGCAGGGGATGGAGCGCTTCGACGGCGTGTTCATCTGCACGACCAACCTGTTCGACCGGATCGACGAGGCGGCGCTGCGCCGCTTCTCGTTCAAGCTGCGCTTCCTGCCGCTCACGCCGGCGCAGCGGCTGAGGATGTTCGCGACCGAGGCGCTCGGCTGGACCGCGCCGGCCGACCTCGCCCCCGGCGACGCGCTCGACGCCGCGGCGGCCGACGCGGTCCCCGCCGTGCTCGCCGATCGGCTCGCGAAGCTCGAGCTGCTCGCGCCCGGCGACTTCGCGGTGGTCAAGCGGCAGGCGGCGCTGCTCGGCGAGGATCCGGAGCCCGAGGCCTTCGTCGAGCAGCTCGAGCGCGAGCACCGCGCGAAGCCCGACGTGAAGTTCAGCAAGCCGATGGGCTTCGTGCGCTGAGGTCGGCGATGGACGACCGGACGCGCGCGCGGGCGCTCGTGGCCGCGCAGTTCGCCGCGCTCGGTGCGTGGCTGCTGCTCGGGCCGCAGGTGTCGCCGTGGGCCGTCGGGCTCGTCGTGCAGGCGGGCGGGATCGCGCTGGGCGCATGGGCGGGGCTGTGGATGACGTGGCGACAGCGGCGGCCGTTCTCGATCACGCCCGTCCCGGACGCCCACCCCGAGCTGGTCGTCGACGGGCCGTACCGCTGGGTCCGGCACCCGATGTACACCTCGCTGCTGATGCTCGTTCTGCCGGCGGCGCTTGCCGGCGGCGCGGTGTCGATCGCCGTCGGCGCCGCGCTGCTCGCGGTGCTGGTCGTCAAGCACCGCTTCGAGGACCGACTGCTCGCCGCGCGCTTCCCGGGTCACGCGGACTGGCGTCGCCGCACCGGCGGACTGGTGCCCTTCGTCGGCTGAGCCGGGCTCAGTCCTCCAGATAGGCGCGCGCGAGCCGCTCGAACAGCGTGCGTGCGTCGCCCTCGAGGTAGGCGCCGGTCAGTGCGAGCACCTGGAACGCGCCGCGGGCCATCGCCCGTGACGGGTAGTCCGGGTCGGAGAATCGCCGCGCGTTGCGCACGTACTCGAACTGCAGCCACCAGGTCGCGACCACCACCATGTTGGTCGCCAGCGCGTCGATCTCGAAGGGCGATGCGCGCAGCTGGCCGCGCGCGGCCAATCCCTCGCACAGGGCGCGTGCCGCGCGGTGCTTGCCGTCGAGGATCGACTTGAAGTGCGTCTCGACCTTGCGGTTGCGGGTGAGCAGGTCGCTGAGGTCGCGGTAGACGAAGCGGTGCTTCCAGATCGTCTCGAACAGCAGGTGCAGGAACAGCCAGGCGTCCTCGACGTCGGCCTCGCGTTCCTGCGGCAGGCGCAGCAGGGCATCCATCTCGCGCTCGAACTGCTCGAACAGCGCGTCGACGATGTCGTCCTTGTTCCGGAAGTGGTAGTAGAGATTGCCCGGCGAGATGTTCATCTCGTCGGCGATCGCCGTCGTCGTCACCTGCGGCTCGCCCTGCTCGTTGAACAGGCGCAGCGACAGGTCGAGGAGGCGTTCGCGCGTGCGGCGGGGCGGCTTGCGCGGCGTGGGCATCGGCGTCTCCGGTGTGCGGCCGGTGCGGCGGGCGCCGAAGGATAGCACCCGGTCCGCGGGGCCTCGCGCGAGGTCGCGCGGCGCGTCAGTGGGGGGCGGACAGCCGGACGATGCGCTCGAGGTCGTCGAGCGCGTGACCGAGGCGGCGGGTCGCCACCGCAAGCCGTCCCGAGCGCGGCGGCGGACGGCTGGGCTCGCGCACCAGCGCATGGGTGGGGTCGGCGAGCCGATCCACGTTCAGCCTCAGCCCGTGGCGCGCCATCACCGGCGCCAGCGAATCCGCCCGCGCGAGCAGGTCGGCGCGGGTCCGGCGGTAGGCGTGCTCGCACAGGCCGCGCCGGCTCGAGGTGCTGAAGATCCGCGTGAAGAACGTCGTCGCGTCGTCGGGGCGGGGCTCGAAGAGCAGCACGTCGGCGCGCGGGTGGGTGACCCGGTACTTCTCGAGGCCCACCGACATCCGCGAGCGGATCGCCGTCCGGACCGTCTGCGCGAGCACCGCGCCGAGGCCGCGCGAGGCGATCGCGGCGGGCGGTCCCTCCGGGCCCGCGCTGTACGGCACCAGCGGGTTCAGGCAGAGCACGAGGCCGGCGCCTTCCTGCAGCGCGATCGACGCGTGCAGCGTCTTGTTCAGGGCACCGTCGACGAACGACCGGCCATCGATCTCGACCGGCGGGAACAGGCCGGGCACGGCCGACGAGGCGAGCACCGCGCGCGAGATCGGCACGTGCTCGGTCCCGCGGCCGCCGAAGGCGACCGACTCGCCGGTGTCGATGTCGGTGGCCACGATCCGCAGCGTGCCGGGCAGAGCGGAGAATCGGTCGCCCGGGCCGCTCCGTTCGAGCAGCCGAGCGAGCTTCGCCTCGGCCGGGCTCGCGTCGAGCAGGCCGGCCGGCAGCAGGGTGGAGGCCCGGTCGAGTCCGCGCCAGGCGGCCGTGCCCACGCTGTTCGGCTGGATCGCGTCGCTGCTGTGGAACGCGAACGCGGGCTACTTC
>JBAXJZ010000364.1:0-4881 GCA_037137595.1 Burkholderiales bacterium
GCCATGCCGCCCGACAGCTGCGCGGGCCGCAGCGCTGCCGCGTGCGACAGGCCGACCGCATGGAGCGCCGCCGCGACGCGCGCGGCCCGGTCGGCGGCGGGCAGGCGGGGCTGACGGGTGAAATCGAGGCCGAAGGCGACGTTGGCGTCGACGCGCAGCCAGGGCAGCAGCCCCGGCCGCTGGAACAGCAGCGCGATCCGCGGCTGCGGCGCGTCCAGTGGCGCGCCGTCGAAGCGGACCACGCCGGCGAGCGGCCGGGCGAGACCTGCGAGCACCTTCAGCAGCGTGCTCTTGCCGCTGCCGCTCGACCCGAGCAGCACCACGATCTCGCCCTCGGCGACCGCGAGCTCCAGGCCCGAGAACAGCGGCCGCCCGTCGCCCCAGGCATAGGCGAGGCCGTCCGCGGTCAGCAGCGGGCGACTCACGCGGCCACCGACGCGCGTCGGCGGTCGAGCTCTCCCTGGAGCTGGACCACGCTCGGCGTGACGATCGGCAGGAACGCGGCCTCGGCCCAGCGGCGTGCGAAACCGAGCGGCGCGTCGCGGTGGTAGGCCCGGCCGCCGCTCGCCTGCAGCTCCAGCGTCACCGCCTCGAGCGCGAGGCGCACCAACGCGATCCGCAGCTCGAAGAGCGGCGCCGGGTCGTCGACGAAGCGGCCGGCGTCCACGCCCTCGCGCAGACGGCGCGTCGCGTCGGCGAGCCGGCGCGAGGCGGACTCGATCGGTTCGCGCAACACCCGGCGCGCATCGCCGGCGGCGTCGCGCGCGGCCTGCAGCGAGGCGCGCGCGACGCCGATCGGCAACCCGCATTGCAGGCCGAGGAAGGCCGGCCGGATCCGGGGCAGCCAGGCCCGTGCGTCGTCGGCCAGCCGGTCGTCCGCATCGGCCGCGACGTCGGCGAGGTCGAGCGACGCCGTCCGCGTGCCGCGCAGCGCGATCAGGTCGAGGTCCTCGCTGCGGACCAGGCCGGGCCGCTCCGAGGGCAGGGCGGTGACGTAGGGCGAGCCGCCGTCGCGGCGCTCGACGGCGACCGCGACCACGAAGCGCGGCGGGCGCAGGTTGGTCGCCCAGGGAACGCGGCCGTCGAGGCGGCCGTCGCGGTCGTGGACCGCCAGCGCCTCGATGCCCGACAGCGCCTTCATCGCGTTCGATAGTCCGGTCGCCCCGGCGATGCGGCCGTCGAGCGTCGCCGCGAGCAGCCGCTCGCGCACCGCCGCGTTCGGCGAGCGCACGAGGTATTCGGCGAAGACCCGATGGCCCCAGAGGACGAAGGCGGCTGCGAGCGACCGCTCGGCGACCGCGGCGATCGCGTCGATGCCGTGCGAGACCGGCGTGCCGTCGCCGCCGGCGTCCTCGGGCACGCCGATGCGCGGCAGCCCGGCGGCGCACAGCGCGGGTAGCAGCGCGTCGGCGTCGGCGGTGCCGGCGTCGAGGCCGGCGGCGTTCGCGTCGAGGTAGGCCGCGAGCGCGGCGGGCAGCGGCGTCGCCAATTCAGCGTACCTCCGCGAGGGCGGCGAGCCGGTTCGGCCGGAACGCGTCCAGCTCGGCGTTGACCGGGCTGCGTGCGAGCACGTTCGCGTAGTTGCACAGCGTCGCGAGCGCGACACCCAGCACCACCTCGAGGGCCTGTCGGTCGTCGAAGCCGGCCCGCCGGAACGCGTCGAGTTCGGCGTCGGCCACGTCTCCCCGGGCACCGATCAGCGCGGCGGAGAAGGCGGCTGCCGCGTCGAGCCGGGCGTCGCCGGTCGGTGTGCCCTGCTGCAGCGCGCGCACGGTCGCGGCGGACAGCCCCGCCCGCTTCAGCGACACCGACGCATGTCCGGCCGCGCAGAACTCGCAGCCGTTGAGCCGCGCGGCCGTCAGCTGGACCGCCTCGCGCTCGGCGAAGGACAGGCTGGTGCCGGCATTGAGCTCGCCCAGCGTCAGGTAGGCCTGCAGTGCCGCCGGTGCGCCCGCGAGCACGCCGATCAGGTTGGGCAGGAAGCCGTTCGTCTCGGCGGTCCGCCGCACGAGCGCGCGGCTCGCCTCGGGGGCGGACTCGGAGGTGTGGAGCGGCAGTCGGCTCATCGTTGCATTCCCCATCGACGGACGGTCGCGCGTTCGATCGTCCGGAACACCAGCCCCTCGATCGCCAGACCGATCAGGATCACCGCGGCGAGGCCGGCGAAGACGTTCGCGGTGTCGAGCTCGTTGCGGCTCTGGTAGATGAACCAGCCCAGCCCGCCGCGACCCGAGGACACGCCGAACACGAGTTCCGCGGCGATCAGCGTGCGCCAGGCGAAGGCCCAGCCGATCTTCAGGCCCGACAGGATCGACGGCAGCGCCGAGGGCACCAGGATGAACAGCACGAAGCGCAGGCCGTTCAACCCGTAGTTGCGGCCCGCCATCCGCAGCGTCTCGGGCACCGAGGTGAAGCCCGCATGCGTGGCGAGCGCGATCGGCCACAGCACCGCGTGGACGAGCACGAACAGCAGGCTCGCCTTGCCCAGGCCGAACCACAGCAGGGCGAGCGGCAGCAGCGCGATCGCCGGCAGCGGGTTGAACATCGCGGTCAGCAGCGACAGCAGGTCGCGGCCGATCCGCGTGGTCACCGCGACGGAGGTCAGCGCGAACGCGCAGGCCACGCCGATCGCATAGCCCTGGACGAGCACGCCGAGCGACAGGCCGGCGCGCGTGATCAGCTCGCCGCCGGCGATCCCGCGCGCGAAGGCCCGCGCGATCTCGACGAAGGTCGGCAGCAGCAGGTCGTTGTCCTGCCAGCGGGCGAGTCCCTCCCAGACGAGCGCCAGCACCACGAGGATCGCGCCCTGTCGCAGCACTACGGGCAGCAGCCGAGCGCGACGCCGGGCGCCCCGTGCCGGCGCGTCGGCCGTCGCGGCGTCGATCGGGGACGGCGTCGCGCTCATGTCGCGCTCCCGGGGGGCGAGAGCCGGTCGTGCAGGCGTCGCGTGGCCTCGCGGAACGCCTCGGCGCCGACGTCGTCGAAGGTGAAGCGGCGTGCGTCGAGCTCGTCGACCAGACGGCCCGGACGCGGGCTCAGCACACCGATCCGGGTGCCGAGCAGCAGGGCCTCCTCGACCGAGTGCGTGACGAAGAGCAAGGTGAAGCCGACGTCCTCCCAGAGTGCGAGGAGCTCGCGCTGCATCCGGTGCCGGGTCAGCGCGTCCAGCGAGGCGAACGGCTCGTCCATCAGCAGCACGCGCGGCTGCATCGCCAGCGCACGGGCGATCGCGACGCGCTGCTTCATGCCGCCGGACAGTTCGTGCGGGAAGGCGCGCGCGAACTCGGTCAGCCCGACCCGGGCGAGCGCATCGTGCGCGCGCTCGAGCGCCTCGGCACGCGAGGCGACGCGTGCGGCGCGCAGCGGGAACGCGACGTTGCCGAGCACGGTCTTCCAGGGGGGCAGCTGGTCGAACTCCTGGAAGACCACCATGCGGTCCGGGCCGGGCCGCTCCACGCGCGTGCCGTCCAGCATCACGCGGCCGGCGACCGGCCGCACGAAACCGGCGGCCGCCTTCAGCAGCGTGCTCTTGCCGCAGCCCGAGGGCCCGAGCAGCACGTAGCGCTCGCCCGGGTGAACGTCGAAGGACACGCCGTCGGTGGCCCGGACCGTGCCGCGCTCGGTCTCGTACTCGAGACCGACTTCGTCGAAACGCAGGCGGGGCGTCGACGGCGGCGGTGCGTCCGCGCGGGCCGCCGCCGCGCCGGCCTCAGCTGCCGCCCGCGAGGTGAGCATCGTCGAAGAAGTAGTCGCGCGCCGACTCGGGGCGGTTGCGGATGGCGCCGATCCGGTGCATGAAGTCGGCCAGCGCGAAGGTGTTCTGCGGTGCCAGCTTGAACTGCACGTCGGGGCTTCGGATGATCCTCAGCACGAGCGCGCGGTCGATCGCGCCCTGGCCGGTCTTCAGGAAGATGTCGGCGGCCGCCTCGGGTTCCGCGGCGACGAAGCGTGCGGCCTCCTGCAGCGCGCCGATGAACGCGCGGTAGGTCTTCGGGTTCTCGGCGCGGAACTTCTCGGTCGCGTAGAGCACGGTCGCCGACGCCGGTCCGCCGAGCACCTCGTAGCTGCTCAGCACGATCCGCGCGTTCGGGTTCCCCGCGAGCGACTGCTCCTGGAAGGGCGGGTTGCCGAAGTGGGCGGTGATCTCGGTGCCGCCCTTCAGGATCGCGGCGGTGGCTTCCGGATGGGGCACGGCGACCTGCAGGCGGTCGAGGCGGTTGAACTGCGCGTCGCCCCAGCGCTTGGCGCTCGCCAGCTGGAGGATCCGGGACTGCACCGAGACACCGACTGCGGGCAGCGCGATCCGGTCGCGGTCGGTGAAGTCCTCGATCGTCTTCACCGTCGGGTTGTTCGTCACCAGGTAGAAGGGGAAGTTGCCGAGCGACGCGACACC
The DNA here is from genome assembly GCA_037137595.1 of Burkholderiales bacterium. Classification (GTDB taxonomy): domain Bacteria; phylum Pseudomonadota; class Gammaproteobacteria; order Burkholderiales; family Burkholderiaceae_E; genus UBA4615. The sequence goes on from JBAXJZ010000364.1 coordinate 4,394, forward strand.
CCGGACGTTCTGCCGGCCCTTCGTGCGGTCCCAGATCGTCAGCAGCGGGCCGACGCCCGCGCCGCCGATGTCGATCTGCCCGGACAGCAGCGCGTCGTTGATCGCCGGTCCGCCCGAGAGACGGACGAACTCGACCTGGATGTCGAGTCCCTGCTCCCGGCCGTGCTTCTGGATGAGCTGGCGCGCCTCGGCGACGTTGAGGAGCAGGTAGACGATGCCGAACTGCTGGGCGATCCGGATCCGTCCCTCCGCGCGGGCGGCGGTGGCGGTGAACAGGCCGGTGGCGAGCAGCAGTGCCGCGGCGGCGAGCGCCGCGGCGCGGCGCGGCCGCCTCACGGTGTCGGTGCGTGGCGTCGGGGTCATGCGGGAACGTCTCCTTCGATGGTGGTGCGGTGGAGGGTCCGAGGCAGTTCGGGCGGACAGCCGGTGGCGAGGTGCAGCACCGACCGGTTGTCCCAGAAGACCAGGTCGCCTTCGGCCCAGCGGTG
>JBAXJZ010000365.1:0-4872 GCA_037137595.1 Burkholderiales bacterium
CGTCGTCGCCCGCGGCGCCCTCGATGCCGACGCCCTCAGGGCCTGGCTCGCCGAGCGCGTCGCGCCCCACAAGCAGCTGGCCGACATCGTCACGATCGATACGATCCCGAAGAACCCCTCGGGCAAGCTGCTGCGCCGCGTGCTGCGCGCACAGGACGCCGCCCGCGTCCGGCCCTCGGCCTGATGCCGCCCCGCGCGGGAGAGACCCGATGAACGAGACCGTGCTGGTCACCGGCATCACCGGCTTCATCGCGAAGCAGGTCGCGGCCGACCTGCTGAAGGCGGGCCATCGCGTCCGCGGCACGCTGCGCTCGCCGGCCCGGGCCGACGAGGTGCGGCGGGCGATGGCGGCCGCGGGGGCGGACCCCGCGAACCTGTCCTTCGTCCAGGCCGACCTCGAGCGGGACGAGGGCTGGGACGAGGCGATGCGCGGCTGCGCGTTCGTGCAGCACATCGCGTCCCCGTTCCCGAAGATCCAGCCGAAGGATCGCGAGAGCCTGGTGCCCGCCGCCCGCGACGGCGCGGTGCGCGTCGTGGACGCCGCGTTGGCGGGCGGCGTGCGCCGCATCGTGCTGACCTCGTCGATGGGGGCGATGGTCTACAGCCCGACGCGCCGAGGCGGCCAGGCGGTCACCGAGTCCGACTGGACCGACCCCGACTGGCCCCTGGTCAGCGCCTACGCGATCTCCAAGACGCGGGCCGAGCGGGCCGCGTGGCAGCGCGTGCGCGCGGCCGGCCGCGAGCGCGACCTCGTCGTCGTGAATCCCGCGATGGTCCTCGGCCCCGTGCTGGACGGCGACCTCTCGACCTCGAGCGAAGTCGTGCGCCAGATGCTGTCGGGCGCGGTGCCCGTGCTGCCGCCGGTGCACTATCCGATCGTCGACGTGCGGGACCTGTCGGCGCTGCAGGTGCGCGCGATGGAAGCGCCCGAGGCCGGCGGGCGGCGCCTGATCGCGAGCCACGAGCAGCCGGTCACCTTCGGCGAGATCGCGGACATGCTGCGCGAGGCCCTGGGCGCGCAGGCCGCGCGCGTGCCCCGGCGAACCCTGCCGCTGTGGTTGGCGAAGCTGTTCGCGAAGCTCGACGCCAAGCTGGGGCTGGTGATCGCCGACCTCGCGCTGACCGAGATCTTCCGCCGCGACGGCGCGCCGCTGCGTATCGACTCGGCGTACGTCACGCGCCTGACCGGCGTGCGCTTCCGTTCGCCGCGCGAGTCGGTGCTGGACTGCGCACGGTCGCTGCTTGCGGGCGGCGCGCTCGGGCATCGGAGGGCGCGATGAGGGTCGGCACCCATGCGGTGATGCGGCTGCTCGGGTTCGACGCACCCTGCGGGCCGCCCCGAATCGCCGCAGCGTGGCCGGGCACGCCGCTGTTCGCCGCGCTGGGCGCCGATCCCGATCCCGCGGGCGGGCCTGGGGATCACGCACCCGCGTGGCTGTCGATCGCCGTCTACGACGACGCGGACGCGGCGCGCCGGGCCTACGGCGACGGCGGCGAGCCGCCGCATTGGGCAGACGGCACGAGCGAGCACTGGTGCGGGCTGCTCACGCCGTGCTCGCACCGCGGCGAGATCAACTGGCTGGACGCGGGCGCGCCGGGTCCGCTGTTCGAGCCGGAGCTGGCGCGCCGCCATGACGGCCCGCTGGTCGTGATCACCAGCGTCGGCTGGATCGCGGGGCCCGGCCTCGACCCCTTCCGGCCGCGCGACTTCCTGACCCGTTCCCGCGCCCTGCGCACGGGCATGCACGGTGTCCCCGGGCTGCGGGCGAGCAACGGCTTCGCCTTCGGTACGCCGGTCGGCGGACCCGACCCGATCACCGTCTCGTTCTGGGCCGACCCGCGCGCGATGGGCGACTTCGCCTACCGCCCCGGCCGCCACGCCGACGAGATGGCCTACGAGGCAGCCGTGCGCAGCCACGACCGCAGTTCGTTCACGCGTCTGCAGACCCTAGAGCGGCGCGGCACCTGGGGCGGCTGCGATCCGCTCCGGCCGGCGGAACCGGCCCGCTGACCCCTCGGACACGGAGGCAACGATGAAGCTCTTCCTGACAGGGGCCACCGGATTCATCGGGCAGTCCCTCGTGCGCGCGATCGTCCGGCGCGGCTGGCAGGTCCGCGCCCTCGTCCGCGACCCCGAAGGCGAGCCCGCACGGTGGCTGCGGGGCCGCGGCGTCGAGGTCGTTCAGGGCGACGTCACCCGCGGCGACGGGCTGGTGCGCCTGATGGACGGCTGCGATGTCCTGCTCCACAACGCCGGGGTCTACGAGTTCGGACTCGACCGGCGCTCGGTCGCGCGGATGTTCGAGGTCAACGTGCGCGGCACGGACACCGTACTCGGCGCGGCACGCGAGGCCGGCGTGGCGCGCTGCGTCCATGTGTCGTCGACGATGGCGCTCGGCCCGAGCGGCTACGCGCCCGACCCGCCGGCGGCCGCCGACGAGACGAGGGTCCGCCCGGACCGCTTCCTCACCCCCTACGAACGCAGCAAGGCCGAGGCGCACGCCGTGGCGCTCGCCCACCGGGATCGGGGCCTGCCGCTGAACATCCTGATGCCCAACGCGGTGGTGGGCGTCAACGACCACTCGATCTGGGGCTACTTCCTGCGCCTGCACCTGCAGCACGCGATGGTCCCGACGTCGTTCGCCCGGGACATGGTGGTGAGCTTCGTGGAGGTCGAGGCGCTGGCCGAGGGCGTCTGCCTCGTCGTCGAGAAGGCGACGGTCGGCGAGGACTACGTGTTCGCCGGCGAGCCGATGACGCTGCCCGAGCTCTTCCGCGCGTTCGACCGGCACCCCGGCGGCATGAAGGTGCGGCTGTGGCTGCCCCGCGGCGTGATGCGGCCGGCGATGACGATGCTCGAGCCGATCGAACGGGCGCTGGGCCTGCCCGCCTTCCTGTCGCGCGACACGGTGGACGCTTCGCGGGGTCACTGGTGGTATTCGTCGGCCAAGGCGCGCCGCGACCTGGGCTGGCGCCATCCGATGCCCGATGCGATGTGGGACGGGATCGTGCGCGGCGAGCGCGCGCTGCTCGAGCGGCGTCGCGGCTTCCTGAACCGGCTGCGTCAGCAGGCGGTGGTGCCCGACTGACCGGGGCCGCCGAACCGGGGCCGCGAACGCCCCGGCTGCGGCCCGTTCACGCGGGTTGCGGTCCGCCCGCTTCGGGCGTGACGGCGCGCCGGACCCAGGCGCCCCAGGGCTCGGCCTGCCAGTCGCGGACGATCATCCGGTACGGCCGGCCCGACAGCTCGCGATCACAGCCCGGCAGCGAGCCGAAGCCGAGCTCCGGGAACATCGGCTCGAGATAGGGCGGGATCTGCGACCAGAGCACGAACAGGCGCAGCGCCGGATCGGCGAACAGCGGGTTGGCGTAGGCCATCAGCGCGGTGAGCCCGGGGCTCGGGGCCGACGGGTCTCCGACCGCGAACCAGTGCCGGGCGAGGATCGAGTGGGTGCCTGCCGTGGGCTCGCGCCATCGCGGCCCGAGGGCGGCCCGCACGGAGGCGACGACCGGATCGGCGTCGATCTCGGCGTCGCCGAGCGCATGCGTGTGCAGCAGGACCGCGACGCCGCACAGGCCGCCGTCGCGCTCCCGGACGATGACGAGATCCGCGGCCGGATGCGCCGCCCATCGGCGGAACGACGCGTGCTCGGATTCGGGGAGGTGTCGCGAGGCGAAGGCGAGGACCGCCGGCAGGTCGGTCCGCGTGCCGATGCCGGTGCACACCCGCGCCAGGCCGTCCACGTCGTGGAAGCGCCTGAAGCCCGGGGTCAGCCGCCGCGCATAGAAGAGGTCCAGGGTCGCCTCCCAGGCATCCCGTCCCGGGCGCACGCGCCCGGCGAGGCACCGGATGACGGTCCGGCGGAGCGTGCGGAACCGCTCGCGGTCGCACCAGTCGGTGTCCGCCAGCACCGCCTCGCGCATGAGGTCGTGCAGGCGCAGGCCCTCGCGCGAGCCGCTCACGTAGCCCTGCGCGGCGAGCCAGTCGAACAGCGACTCGGCGCGGTCGCGGTCGAACAGGTGCGCGATCAGGGCCCGGTCGGCGCGGCGCGCGAGGGCGCAGGCCAGCAGGGCCTCGCGATGGGCGGCCGAGGGCGCCTGATCGAGGCAGCGCCGCGTGAGCGCCCGCACCAGCTCCTCGCCGAGCGCCTCCGGAAGCCGCCCGGTGCGGCAGGCCTCGGAAGCCAGCAGCACCGCGGCCAGAGGCAGGCCGCGCGCGCGCCGGGCGAGGTCGTCGCAGAGCGCCGCGGGCGCGCCGTGGCGCTCGATCAGCCGGGCGCAGGCGTCGGCGCCGAGCATGCCCAGCGGCACGACCCGCATCGCGCCGCCCCACAGCGGATGGGCGCACCAGCGCGAGTCCGGCGCGTGGCGCCCGGCCAGCACGACGGACACCTCGGCGGGCAGGCCGGGCAGCCAGCTGTCGCGCAGCCAGCCCTGCACCGGTGCGAGGGCCTCGAAGGTGTCGAGCAGCAGGACGCTGCGGCCGCGCGCCGACCAGGCCGCGGCCAGCGCGTCGGCCGTGATCGCGCGGTCCCCCAGGCCGAGGGCGGCGCCGATCCCGTCGAGCACGCCCTGCGGGCTCGGCAGCAGCTCGGCGCCGTTGACGCTCACCACGTCGACGCCGGGATCGCTCAGCAGCCGCAGCCGCTCCAGCAGCGAGGGAGTGGTCTGTGCGTCCGCCAACGCTGGCGTCGCCAGCCCCAGACCGGCCATCACCCCAAACGCCCATCCCGCCGTAGCCCAGCGTCTGCATGCACGTAGGGGCGTGGCTGCCATGGCGTGATCACTCCCGGCGCAGAAGACCTGTGGTTGCCAAGGCCAGGGTAGGCAGGGCGATGGGAATCAGAACACCTGTGGCGATCGCCACCTGCA
>JBAXJZ010000366.1:0-4872 GCA_037137595.1 Burkholderiales bacterium
TGCGCAGCGCCGCGACGATGGCCGCGGTGTCGGCACTGGTCGCGGCCGAACCCGACCGCGCGCGCAGCGACTGGGCCGAGACCTTCGCGCGGCTGGGCATTCCCCACTGACGCGCGCAGCGTCAGAGGTTGACCAGCACCCCGTCCTCGACCTGCGCGGCGCGCGCGCGCACCAGCTCGCGGACCGTCCAGTCGGTCAGCGCCTCGACCGACATCCCGAGGTAGCGCCGGTTCGCCTCCATCGTCACGCGGACGCGCGCCATCAGGCCCGGCAGCTCGTCCACCGGGATCCGCTCGCGGTCGAGCAGCAGGTACTTGAGCAGTGCCTTGGCCGCGTAACGCGCGTTGTTCGCCGGATCGGCCGCGAGCCGCTCGAGCCGGTCGCGTGCGGTGCGCAGCGCGCCGCGCACGTCGGTGAACATCGGGCCGTGGCCCGGCAGCACGAGCGCCACGTCCAGCCCGTCGATCCGCTCGAGGATCGCGCGCTGCTCGGCCACGCCCGACTCGCCCTCCAGCTCGGGGAAGAGGATGCCGAAGCCGGTGGCCCACAGCGCGTCGGCCGAGATCAGCAGCCGCTCGGCCGCGCAGTGCAGGATCACCGACTCCGGATCGTGGCCGGGCGCGGCGATCACCGTCCAGTCGAGGCCGCCCAGGCGCACGGTCGCACCGTCCTCCAGCGTGCCCTCGAAGGTGAAGCGGTCGCAGCGCTGCGCGGTCGCGTCGTAGGTGAGCCGCTCGTCCCAGTGCCTCACCGCGTCGGCGCTCGCCTCCGGAATCAGCGTGCGGGCGCCGTAGGCCTGCTGCAGCGTCGCGTTGCCGCCGCAGTGGTCCGAATGCAGGTGCGTGTTGACGACGAGATCCAGCGGACGGTCGCCGAGCGCGCGGCGCACCAGCGCGAGCGTGAGCGCGCGGTGCTTGACGTAGCCGGTGTCGACGAGCGCGGCGGTGTGTCCGTCGTCGAGCAGGATGCCGTTGGCCGACAGCCAGTCGCGCTCGATGAACCGCACGCCCGGGGGCAGGCGCGGCGCGTTCATCGCGCCCCGCACCGATCGGGAACCGCGTTCAACGCAGGTGCTCCTCGGGGGCGACGAGCAGGCGTGCGGCCTCCTGCAGCGCGGCGTCGAGCTCGCGGCTGCCGCTGTAGAACACGCGCGCACGGCCGAACCCGGTGGAGACCATCAGCCGCGGCGACATCGGCATCGCGATGAAGCGCACCTTGACCACCTGCGCCCACTCCACGCCGCGGCCCATCCAGCCCTCCTGGCGCACGCCCGTCGCGTCCACCACGGTGCGGCCGAACAGGATCATCGGCATCGGCCACAGCAGCGCGAGCGCCACCACCGCCGCCGCGCCGAGCCGGGCCGGGTCGGTGTCCGGCTCGAGCATCAGCGTGCGCGCGCCCCAGGCGAACAGCGCGACCACCAGCGCGGCCGCGACCGCGCGGGTCAGCGGCCGGTAGGTCGGTCCGGAGACGGGCTGCGCGAAGGTGCGCGCCAGCGCGGCCTGACGCGCCGTCATCGCGGCACCCGGTGCACGCCGTCGGGCAGTTCGGCCGCGCGGCGCATCTCGGGCGACGCGAAGAGCGGGTCGCCGCCCAGGCAGGCCAGCGCGGCCTCGGTCATGTCGAAGCCCCAGAACAGCTGGTCGTCGACGGCGATCGTCGGCACGCCGAACGCGCCGATCGCGATCGCCTCCTCGGTGTTCCGCCGCAGCGTCTCCTTGACGTCCGCGCGGGCGATCTCGGCCGCGGGGTCGTCGACGCCGAGCGTCGCGCACAGCGTCGCCCACGCGTCCTCGTCGGTCGGCAGGTGCCCGTCGACCCAGACGTAACGGAACAGCGCGCGCACCACGTCCGGATCGTCGTCCAGCGCGATCGACAGCCGCAGCATCGGCAGCGGGTTGAACGGGTGCGCCGACGGCAGGTTCAGCGCGATGCCGTGCCGGTGGGCGAGCCAGACCACCTGCCGGAAGGTCTGCACCTTCTTCGCGGGGATCTCGGCGGGGCCCTTCTGGCCGTGGTGGTTCAGCAGCCCCGCGAACAGGATCGGCCGGTACTCGATCCGCGCGAGTCCGTCGAAGCGCGCGAGCTGCGTGCTCTGCAGGTAGGCGTAGGGCGAGATGTAGTCGAAGTACCAGCGCAGGGTCTTCATCGGCGGCGGCTCCTCGTCGGTGCCGGCCCGTCGCGCCGCGCGACCGTCATCGCGCGGCGGCCTCGCGCCGGCGCACGATCCGGCCCCAGGTGGCGAGGCGGTCGGCGTCGGTCATCGTGCCCCAGTCGGCGATCTCGTCGAGCGTGCGCTGGCAGCCCTCGCAGAAGCCGCTGTCCGGGTCGATCCGGCAGACGGAGATGCAGGGCGAGCGCACCGGGCGCGTCGGGTCGTCGGCGGCGGGCGGGGCCGCGAGGCGGAAGGGGACGGCTCGGGTCATGGCGATGCGGAGTCTACAAGGCACCGCGCGATGCCGTCGCGGACCCCCCGCCGATTCCGGGGCTGCCGCACCCCCGGTCGCGAGGGGTCGCGCGTGCTGCGGCGCTGCTGCGCCGCCGCCGTCCGAGGGCGAGCGACGTGCAGGGCGATCGTGACCGGCGCGTCGGAGATCAGCCCGCGTCGCGCGCCGCGGCGAGGAAGGCATCGTTCTCGGCCGGGGTGCCCACCGTCACCCGCAGACAGCCGGCCAGCCCGGGCAGCCCGTCCTGCCGGCGCACGAGCACGCCGGCCGCGCGCAGCGCCGCGTGGGCGCGCGCCGCGTCGGGCGTCCGCACGAGCAGGAAGTGCGCCGCCGACGGGTAGGCGTGCCAGCGCGGGTGCGCCGCCAGCGCCGCGGCCATGCGCTCGCGCTCGGCGACGATCCGTGCGATGCGCTCGCGCAGCAGCGCAGGCTGCTCGAGCATCACCTGCGCGCACACGGTCTGCACGACCGACACGCCGAACGGCGGCGACAGCTTCCGCAGCTGGCGAGCGACCTCGTCGGAGGCGAGCGCCCAGCCGAGCCTCAGGCCCGCCAGGCCCCAGCCCTTCGACATCGTGCGAAGCAGGACCACGTGCGGATGCCGGCGCGCGAGCGCGGTCGCGTCGTCGGGCGCGAAGTGGTGATAGGCCTCGTCGACCACGAGCAGCCAGCCCTCGCTCGCCCGCGCCAGCCGTTCGAGGTCGTCGAGCGTCACGAGCGAGCCCGCCGGCGCGTGCGGTCGCGGGAGGAAGACCACGCCGCCCGCGTCGGGCGACGTGCGACGACGCGCGTGGAGCGCACCCAGCAGCGCGTCGACATCGGTCGTCAGGTCGGCCCGCAGCGGCACTTCGACGAGCGCCGCGGCGAGCAGGCGCGCGTCGAGCGCGTACAGCGCGAACGCCGGCGCGACGGTGATCACGTGCGCGCCCAGGCCGGCGAGCGCCACCAGTTGCGCGATCAGCACGTTGCTGCCCGTCGCCGGCACGACGCCGGCCGCGGTCCAGCCCTCGTGGGCGGCGATCGACGCGGCCAGACCCTCCGCGTTGAGGTCCGGATAGCGATGCCACGGCATCGTCGCGAGGCGCTCCAGCGCGAGGGCCTTCAGCGATGCGGGAACGTCCTCGGGCGCCTCGTTCTGGTCGAGCTTGATCGGCGCGTCGAGCGGCGTGAACGGATAGTCGGGGCTGGCGGCGACGGCGGGGCGGATCGGCAGGCGCATGGCCCCGGAGTGTAGCGGCGGGCCCGGCCGCCGCCGCGTCAGGCCGGCGCCGCGTCCGCCCGCTTCGCCGCGATCGCGTTGCCCGAGCGCGCGAGGCCCTTGCGCCCGAGCAGCCCCGAGATCCACTGGCCGATGTCGACCACCTTGCCAAGGTCCACGCCGGTCTCGATGCCCAGGCCCTGGAACAGGTAGAGCAGGTCCTCGGTCGCGACGTTGCCGGTCGCGCCCTTCGCGTACGGGCAGCCGCCCATGCCCGCCACCGAGCCGTGGAAGGTCGAGATGCCGAGCTCGAGCGCCGCGTAGACGTTGGCCACCGCCATCCCGTAGGTGTCGTGGAAATGGCCGGCCAGCCGGCCGATGGGCACGACCTTCAGCGCCGCCTCGAACACGGCCTGGGTGCGTCGCGGCGTGCCCGTGCCGATGGTGTCGGCGATGTCGATCATGTCGCAGCCCAGGTCGGCGAAGCGCGCGACCACGTCGGCCACCGCGGCGGGCGTCACCTCTCCCTGGTAGGGGCAGCCCAGCGCCGTCGACACGCTCGCGCGCAGGCGGATGCGGTGGTCCTTCGCGGCCTTCGCCACCGGTTCGAAGCGCGCGATCGACTCGGCGATCGAGCAGTTGATGTTCCGCTGCGAGAACGCCTCGGAGGCCGCGCCGAAGATCACCACCTCGTCGGCCTTCGCCTCGAGCGCACCCTCGAAGCCCTTCATGTTCGGCGTGAGCACCGAGTAGGTCACGCCGGACTTGCGGCGGATGCGACCCATCAGCTCGGCGGTGTCGGCCATCTGCGGCACCCACTTCGGCGACACGAAGGAGCCGGCCTCGATGTTCGGGAAGCCGGCGTCGGTGAGACGGTCGCAGAGCTCGACCCGGACGTCGGTGGTGATCGGGGTCTTCTCGTTCTGCAGGCCGTCGCGCGCGCCGACCTCGACGATCGCGACGCGCTTGGGAAGGGCGCTGGTCATGGTGGGAGCTCCTCGGTATCGATGGCCGCGAGCCGGGCGGGTCGCGCCCGGGGCGGTCTCGCGATGATCGGGTTCAGTACCCGCGTGCGCGGTCGACGAGTCCGCCGACCGCCTCGCCGCGCGCGAGCCGCCGCAGCTTCGCGGCGACCTGCTCGGCCGACACGCCGATCAGCGTCGGGCCCGACACGTGCGGCGTCACGCGGATCCGCGGATGGTGCCAGAATGGATGCGAGGCCGGCAG
>JBAXJZ010000367.1:0-4838 GCA_037137595.1 Burkholderiales bacterium
GCGGCCTTCCTGGAAGGCTGGCGTCGCCATTCCGCGACCCTGATGCGAAGCGGCTATGCCGCGCTGCACGACCTCGTGCTGGGCAGCTGGTACGCCGACGCGGCCGCGTGGCCGGCGATCGGCTACGACGGGCCACCGGCCCTGTGAGGCGGACACGATGAGCGGTTTCCCCGATCCCTGGGCCGACGGCCTCGCACGCGGCTGGAAGGTGCTCGACGCATCGCGCCGGCCCCTGCCCGACGGCATCGACGCCGACGTCGCGATCGTCGGCACCGGCGCGGGCGGCGGCGTGACCGCCGAGGTGCTGGCGCGCGCGGGACTGCGGGTCGTGATGATCGAGGAAGGCCCGCTGAAGTCCTCGCGCGACTTCTCGCTGCGCGAGTCCGAGGCCTACCCGCAGCTCTACCAGGAGTCCGCAGGCCGCCGCACGCTCGACCGCGCGATCACGATCCTGCAGGGGCGCTGTGTCGGCGGCTCGACCACGGTCAACTGGACCTCGAGCTTCCGCACGCCCGACGCCACGCTGCAGTGGTGGGTCGAGCACTGGGCGCTGCCCGGTTTCTCGCCCGAGGCGCTGTCGCCGTGGTTCGCGCAGGCCGAGCGGCGGCTGGGCATCGGTCCGTGGCTCGCGCCGCCCAACGAGAACAACGACCTGCTCCGGCGCGGCGCGATGAAGCTGGGCATCCCGGCACCGGCGATTCCGCGCAACGTCCGCGGCTGCTTCAACCTCGGCTACTGCGGGATGGGCTGCCCCACGAACGCGAAGCAGTCGATGCTGGTGACGACGATCCCCGCGGCGCTCGACCGCGGCGCGACGCTGCTGGTGCGGTCCCGCGCCGAGCGGCTCCGGATCGCCGGCCGGCGGGTCGAGGCCATCGAGGTGAGCGGGCTCGACGCGACCGGCCTGCGGCCCACCGGTGACCGGACCGAGGTCCGCGCGGCCCATGTCGTCCTCGCCGGCGGAGCGATCAACTCGCCCGCGGTGCTGCTGCGCTCGAAGGCGCCCGACCCGCGCGGCCTCGCGGGCACCCGGACCTTCCTGCATCCGGTCGTCATGTCGGTGGCCGACCACGATGCCCCGGTCCGCGGCTTCGAGGGCGCACCGCAGACGATCTACACCGACCACTTCCTCGGCACCGATCCGATCGACGGTCCGCTCGGCTTCAAGCTCGAGGCGCCGCCGCTGCATCCGGTGCTGTTCGCGGTGAACCTCGCCGGGTTCGGAGCGGAGCACGCCGCGTCGATGGCCCGCTTCGATCACGCCCACGCGCTGCTGGCGCTGATCCGCGACGGCTTCCACCCGCGGTCGATCGGCGGCCGGGTGACGCTGCGCGACGACAGCACGCCGGTCCTCGACTATCCGGTCGACGCACTGGTGCTCGACGCGGCGCGGCGCGCGTTCCGGACGATGGCCGAGATCCAGTTCGCCGCCGGCGCGCGCAGCGTGCGGATCGGCGACGAACGTGCCACGCCGCAGACCTCGCTCGCCGGACTCGTCGCCGAGCTCGACCGGCTCGCATTGGCGCCCCACGACACCAAGGTGGTGTCGGCGCACGTGATGGGCGGCTGCGCGATGTCGGGCGACGACTCGCGCGGACTGGTCCGGCCGGACGGCGTCCACCACCACGTCGACAACCTGTCGGTGCACGACGGCTCGCTGTTCCCGACGTCGATCGGCGCGAACCCACAGCTGTCGATCTACGGTATCGTCGCCCGCATGGCGGCCGGCCTCTCGATGCGACTCACCGGACGCGAGCCGGAGCCGCTCGCGTGATCGCGCGGCTGCAGCTCGGGCTGCTGATCGGTCAGTTCGTGCTCGGCGTGGCGCTGGCCGGCTGGCTGGCGGGCAGCGGGCGGGCCTCGATCGGCACCGCGGTCGCGGTCGGCGTGCTGCTCCCGCTGGCGCTGCACGCGGGGGTCCTGACGATCGACTTCGCGCTCGCCTGGTCGGTGCGGGGCTCGCGCCCCGAGGACGGTCCGCGCCCGGCCTTCCTGCGCGGCCTGCGCGACTGGACCGTCGCCTGGGCCCGCGAGATCGTCGATTCCAGCCGCACCTTCAGCTTCGCGCAGCCGCTGCTGGCCCGCCGCGCCTTCGCCGCCGGCGTGCCGGCCGACGAACGCCTGCCGGTGCTGCTGATCCACGGCTATTTCTGCAACCGCGCGTTGTGGCGGCCGATGGCCGCGCGGCTCGCGGCCGCCGGCCATGCGGTGGACGCGATCGACCTGGAGCCGCCGTTCGCGTCGATCGACGACTACGCGCCGAGGATCGCGGCGGCGGTCGACGCGCTGCGCGCGCGGACCGGAGCGTCGCACGTGGCCCTGGTGGGGCACAGCATGGGCGGGCTCGCCGCGCGCGCCTACCTGAGGGCGTACGGCGACGACGCGGTCGCCTGCGTGGTCACGCTGGGCACGCCGCATCGCGGCACCGTGCACGCGCGCTTCGGCCGTGGCCGGAACGTCCGGCAGATGCGCCGCGACAGCGAGTGGCTGCGGGCGTTGGCTGCCGTCGAGCCGCCCGAGCGGCTCGCGAACTTCACCGTCGTGCTCTCGTGGCAGGACAACATCGTCGCGCCGCAGACGATCCAGACGCTGCCGGGCGCGCGCACGGTGATGCTGCAGGGGCTGGGCCACATCAGCCTGGCCTACGACCGGCGGGTGAGCGCTCTGGTGCTGGAAACGCTGCACGCCGCCGAACGCGATCCTCGGATCCGCACCGCGATCATCGGCGCGATCGACCGACCCTGACCTGCCGTGCGGGCCCCAGGTCCGCGGACGCGTCGGGATGCGGTCGCACGGCTCGGCCCTGCGGGCCGCCCGGCGGGGCCGCCGGAGCGGCCCCGCGCGCCTCAGAAGTGGATGCCCCGCATCAGCTGCTGGAACGCCACCTGGTCGGCGGTCAGCTGCGGCGCCTTCGCCTTCTCGCCCTTCACGCCCTTGGCCGCCTCCGAGTCCGGGAACATCCGGAACGAGGTGTTCATCACGATCTGCGCGATGCGCGGCACCGTGGCGTGCAGCACCGCGCCGGTGATGCCCAGGCGCGTGGCGATCCGCACGGGCTTGTAGACGATCGCCTGCACGATCATGTCGGCCGCCTCGTCGGGCGACAGCGTCGGCACGTTGTTGTACAGCTTGGTGGGCGCGATCATCGGCGTGCGCACCAGCGGCATGTTGATCGTCGTGAAGCGCACGCCGAGGTCCGCGTACTCCGACGACGCGCACATCGTCCACGCGTCGAGCGCCGACTTCGACGCGACGTAGGCCGAGAAGCGGGGCGCGTTGGTCAGCACGCCGATCGACGAGATGTTGATGACCTGGCCGCGCTTCTTCGCGACCATGCCCGGGAGCAGCCCCATCGTCGTGCGGATCGCGCCGAAGTAATTGAGCTGCATGCAGCGCTCGAAGTCGTGGAAGCGCTCCTGGCTCGACTCGATCGCGCGGCGGATCGACCGGCCTGCGTTGTTGACCAGGACGTCGACGCCGCCATGGGTCTCGTTCAGCCACTTCACCATGCGGTCGACATCCGCCATGTCCGCGAGGTCGACGCTGAAGGTGTGCAGCACGTGACCGTCGGCCTCGACGATGCCGCGCGCCTCGTCGAGCTTCTCCTGGTCGCGGCCGCAGACGATGGTGATCGCGCCGGCCTCGGCGATCTTGCGCGCCGCGGCCAGGCCGATGCCCGACGAGCCGCCGGTGATCAGCACGACCTTGCCGGCGACCTGGCCCCGCAGCGTACGGTCGATCTGCAGGTCCGGGTCGAGGTGCCGCTCCCAGTAGTCCCAGATCGCCCAGGCGTAGTCCTTCAGCCGCGGGCACGCGATGCCGCTGCCCTTGAGCGCGGCCGTCGTGTAGCGGCTGTCGAAGCGCGTGGGGTAGTTGACGAAGTCGAGGATGTCGTCGGGCAGGCCGAGGTCCTTCATCACCGCGCCGCGGATCCGGCGGATCGGCGTCAGGGCCATCAGGCTCTTCTTCACGCCGCGCGGGATGAAGCCCAGCAGCGCCGCGTTCACGCGGATGGTCATCCGAGGCGAGTGCGCGGCCTCGGCGAAGGTGTTCAGCACGTCGCCGACGCGCATCGGCTCCGGATCGACGAGGTGGTAGCAGTCGGAGTCGTGCGACTTCGCGTGGGCGATGTGGTTCATCGCGTCGACGACGAAGTCCACCGGCACGATGTTGATGCGGCCGCCCTCGATGCCGATGGTCGGCATCCACGCCGGCAGCAGCTGGCGCATCCGCTGGATCAGCTTGAAGAAGTAGTACGGCCCATCGATCTTGTCCATCTCGCCGGTCTTCGAGTCGCCGACCACCAGGCCGGGACGGAACACCAGGAACGGCACCTTGCACTCGGTGCGGACGATCTTCTCGGAGTCGTGCTTGGTCGCGAAGTACGGGTGGTCGAGCCCCTCGGCCTCGTCGAACATGTCCTCGCGGAAGATGCCCTCGTACAGGCCCGCGGCGGCGATCGACGACACGTGGTGGAAGCGGCCGGCCTTGATCTGGTTGGCGAAGGTGACGACGTTGCGCGTACCGTCGACGTTCACCCGCAGCTGGCTGTCGGCGTCCGCCTTCAGGTCGTAGATGGCGGCGAGGTGGAAGAAGTGCGCGACCTTGCCCTCGTACTTCTTGCGGTCCGCAGCCTTGATGCCGAGACCCGGCTGGGTCAGGTCGCCCTGCACCGCCACCGCGCGGCTCGCGTCCACGCCCCAGTAGTCCAGCAGCGGCTGCACGCGCTCGGGCGAGGCGTCGCGGATCAGGAAGTGGACGACGGCGCCGCGGCGCTCGAGCAGCCTGCGGACGAGCCGCTTGCCGATGAAGCCGCTGGCTCCGGTCACGAAATACAT
>JBAXJZ010000368.1:0-4833 GCA_037137595.1 Burkholderiales bacterium
GCAGGAAGAGCGGCACCGAGACCAGCACGAAGTTGGTCGACGGCCCCCAGATCATCTCGCCGATGAAGTTCCAGAACGGCCGATCGGACAGGCCGAAGCCGGCGAGCAGCGCCAGCAGCGCGAGCGCGGCGCCGACGTGGATGCCGCCGGCGAAGAAGGCGACGAATGCGCACAGGACGGCGAGCAGCGCCCACCACGGCACGGCGCCGGCGGCGGCCGCGGCGCCCGCGCCGCCGAAGAGCGACGCGCCGCCGATCAGCAGGCCGATCGCGACGATGAAGACGACGGCGATCACCGGCGGTCCTCCGTCGCGGGTGCGGCCGCGCCCTGCCCCACGGCCTCCAGCGTCTCCTCGGCCTCCTCGACGTAGCTGCGCGCCATCAGCGCGCGGTCCACGCCGTCGGCGTCGCCGGCGAGCACGCCGCGAACCGAGCGCAGGACGAGCGCGACGACGGCGAGCAGCATCAGCGCGAGGCCCGCGGCCCACAGGCCCTGAGGCAGCGCGAGCGGCGTGCGCAGCGTGGAGAGGTCGGTCGAGCCGAAGTCGAACGAGTCCTTCGCGAGCGAGAACGCGCCCCAGGCGAAGAACGCGGTGGTGACCAGCAGCGCCGCGAGCGACGCCAGGTGCAGCCAGACCCGTACGCCGAGCGGCATCTTCTGCACGAGCACGTCGATGAGGACGTGCCCGCGCTCGAGCAGCGTGCCGGCCAGCCCCCAGGTCATGCCGATGGCCATCAGGTAGCCGGTGAGCTCCGTGGTGGCCTCGGTCGAGAACCCGAGCAGCCGGCGGGCGGTGATGTCGAAGCAGATCAGCAGCGTGATCGCGAGGTAGCACCACCCCGCGATCGCCATCGCACGACCCGCCAGCCACTCGAGCGAGCGGAACACGTCACTTGCCCGCGGTGTACTTGATGCCGGTGATCGGCGCGATGACGTCGTTGTAGATGGTGGCGCAGCGCTCGCCGCAGCGCTTGACCCAGCCCGGCAGCACGTCCTCGCCGAGTTCCTTGCGGATCGCGGTGCCGGTGTCGGCGGCCGGCTTGACCTCGACCATCGGCTTCCTGATCAGCGTGTGCAGCTTGCAGCCGGCCTCGCGACCGACGTTGCAGGCCACGCCGTCCTCGGTCGCCTCGACGCCGAGCTTCCACTGCGCATCCTGGATCTCGGCGAAGGTCTTCTCGAACTGCGCGCGGATCGCGGGGTCCAGCTTGTTCCACCAGCCGAGGTTCACGAAGTAGCCGGCGGTCGACCACGACAGCGGGAAGGTGTAGAGGTGCGTCGTCACCTCGGGCCACTTCACGCCGTTGCCCGAGCCCGAGCCGGTGATGCCGCAGTCCACGGTGCCGCGCTCGAGCGCGGTGTAGACCTCGCCGAACGCGAGCGAGACCGGCTGCGCGCCGAGCGCCTTCATCAGGTCCGCGGCGGACGGGCCGTTGGTGCGCACCTTCAGGCCCTTCAGGTCCGCGAGGCTGGCGATCGGCCTGCGGCAGAAGAGCATCTGGCCGGAGAACGGATAGGTGGCGATCAGCTTGATGCCCAGGCGCTCGAGCTCCTTGTTCGCCACCGGCATCATCGCGTCGGCCACCCTGCGGGCCTGGCCGATCTCGGCGTTCATGCCGGCCAGGTCCACGCCGTCGAGCATCGGGACGTCGCCCGAGACGGTGGTGAGCGGCGCGGCTGCGATGTCCACCTGCCCGGAGCGGACCAGGCGCAGTACCTCGGGGCCGTTGACGTTGCGCTCGGGCCAGGACGACAGCGTGACCTCGACGCGGCCACCGGTGGCCTTGGCCATCCCGTCGCGCAGCAGCGGCTGGTCGACGCGGGTGTACTGCGGCAGGTTCGGCGCGACCTGGGTGATCGCCTGCACCGCGACCTTCGGGCCCGCGGGCACCTGCTGCGCGTGGACGGAGACGGCGGCCACCGCGGCGACGAGCGCGGCGGCGGCGAACGGCAGGGAACGGCGGATCATGGGCACCTCCGGGGAAACGGTTGGGACGGGTTCAGAAGCTGGCGATCCGGTGGTTCAGCAGGTCGGTGACCAGCATGCAGCCGGGCGCGTGGGTGATGCAGAAGGCGGGCTTGGCGGCCATCACCACCGCCTGGGGCGTGACGCCGCAGGCCCAGAAGACGGGCAGTTCGTCGTCGCGCACCTCGACCGGGTCGCCGAAGTCGGGCCGCGCGAGGTCGGCGATGCCGATGAGATCGGGGCGGCCGATGTGCACCGGCGCGCCGTGCACGCGCGGGAACCGCGAGGTGACCTGCACCGCGCGGATCGCATCGGCGGCCTTCATCGGCCGCATCGACACCACCAGCGGGCCGTGGAAGACGCCGGCCGGCACGGTCGGGACCGACGTGCGGTACATCGCGACGTTGCGACCCTGCGCGACGTGGCGCAGCGGCACGCCCGCCTCGAGCAGCGCCTGCTCGAACGAGAACGAGCAGCCGATCGCGAAGCCCACCAGGTCGTCGCGCCACAGCGTGGTGACGTCGGTCGGCTCGCCCACCAGCACGCCGTCCTTCCAGATGCGGTAGCGCGGCACGTCGGTGCGCAGGTCGAGGTCCGCCCCCAGCTCGGGCAGCCTCGGGTCGCCCGGCTCGGAGACCGCGAGCAGCGGGCACGGCTGGGGGTTGCGCTGGCAGAAGCGCAGGAAGTCGTCGGCCTGCGCGCGCGGCAGCACGACGAGATTGGCCTGCACGCGGCCCGGGGCCATGCCGGCGGTGTGGCCGGTGTGCGTGCCTTCGCGCGCCAGCCGACGCGCGGCGCGGCCGTCGGGCGCGATGCGCTCGGTCGGGTTCGGTTCGATCGTCGTCACCAGTACATGAACTCGAGCAGCGTGCAGCCGGTGCGCGACGCGAACGGGCCGTGCAGGATCCCGGGCGGGCGGCACGCGTAGGTGTAGGGGCCTAAGGTCTGGCCGCCTTCGCCGCGGGCATCGCAGCCGACGACGAACTCGCCGTCGACGACGAACACCTGCTCGTGGAACGCGTGCACCACCGGCTCGGGCAGCAGCGCGCCCGGTGCCCAGCGGACCAGGCGCGTGCGCGAACCGCGGCGTGCGATCTCGTCGAAGTCGTCGGCGAGGATCAGTTCGCGCAGCGACGCGCCCGCGGTGGGCAGCGTCCGCCAAGCGCCCCGGGTGTCGGCGTCTCGCAGCACGTCGAAGAACTCGCGGTGGCGGGGGGGCGGGACGGAGGCCATGGCGGCCGAGTGTCGGCACGCCCGCGATCGCGGTCAAACGGGAAAACCTGCGGTCGACCGATCAGGTTTTCTTGTGTCTCGACGGCGGGGCGCGTTCGCGCCCTGCGTCGGGGCGACGTGCGCCGTGCCGGCGCGGCGGCGACGGGCTCGATGCCCGTTCGCGTCGTGCCGCTTCGGCGCGTCGCGGCCACGGGCGCGCGGCGGTCGTCAGGCCGCGAGCACGTCGTGCCTGCTGCTCGCGACGAAGGTGTCGCACGCCGCCTGCGCCATCTCGATCAGCGCACGCGCCAGCGGCGACGGCGGCTCGAGCCGCGCGCTGGCGATCAGCGGCAGCGGCGCCGGCACGGGATCGACGTCGAGCAGCAGCAGCCGGCCGTCCTTCAGGTCCGGCTGGATGACCGCCGTGGGCAGCAGCGCGGTGCCGAAGCCCGAGCGCGCGAGATCGACCATCGCGCCGAGCGACGAGAAGTAGCTGACCCGCAGGTTCTCCAGCCCGTTCGCGCGTTCGGCGATGTTGCGGTAGACGGCCGATTCGCGGTGGAACGAGATGATCGGATGCTCGGCGACGTCGGCGAACGAGAGCGCGGGCTTCGCCGGGAACCTTCGCGCGAGACTCGGCGCGGCGACCCAGCGCATCGCGAAGGTGGCGAGCCGACGGTTCTCGACGTAGCCGGGCGTGATCTCCTCGGACAGGATCGAGCAGTCGATCGAGCCGCGCAGCAGGTCGTCGCGCAGCCGCGGCGTGATGTCCGAGATGAGCTCGACGGTGGCGTTCGGATAGCGCTCGGCGAAGCGCGACAGCAGGTCCGGCAGCCACGAGTGGACCACCGTCTCGATCACGCCGATCCGCAGCACGCCGGTGAACGCGTCGGTCTGCCCCATCGCCGCGACCATCCGCGTCTGCAGGTCGACCATGCGCTCGGCCCAGGGCATCAGCTCGGTCCCCGGGTAGGTCAGCATCACGCCGCGGTGTTCGCGGTCGAAGAGCTTGACGCCGAACTGCTGCTCCAGCGTGGCGATGCGGCTCGAGATGCCGGCCTGCGTGGTGTGCAGCCGATCGGCCGCGGCCTTGAAGCTGCCGAGGCGCGCGACCCAGACGAAGGCCTCGAGGAAGCGGACGTTCATGCCGCCAGTGTAGCCGGCGCTCCGCCCCGCACCTCGGCGTCAGGCCGTCGCCAGCCCCGAGCCGACGCCGCGGAACCGCGAGACCGCCTCGACCAGTTCGCGGGCCTGCGACCGCAGGCTGTCCGCGGCCGCCGCGCTTTCCTCGACCAGTGCCGCGTTCTGCTGCGTGGTCTGGTCCATCTGCCGCACCGCCTCGTCGATCTGCGCAACGCCGTTGCTCTGCTCGGTGCTCGCGGTGCTGATCTCGCCGACGATGTCGGAGACCCGGGCGATCGACGCGACGATCTCGCGCATCGTCTCGCCGGCCTGGTCGACCAGCCGCGTGCCCGCGTCGACGCGGCCCACGCTCTCGGTGATCAGCCCCTTGATCTCGCGGGCCGCATCGGCGCTGCGCTGCGCGAGGGTCCGCACCTCGCTCGCCACCACCGCGAAGCCCCGACCCTGCTCGCCCGCCCGCGCGGCCTCGACCGCCGCGTTGAGCGCGAGGATGTTGGTCTGGAACGCGATGC
>JBAXJZ010000369.1:0-4828 GCA_037137595.1 Burkholderiales bacterium
ATCGACTTCGGCGGTTCGCCCCGCGCGAACGACGCGACGCAGCCCAGCCCCTCGCGCGCGATCGCGTCGAAGCACTCGTCGGTCCAGCACAGCGCGTGCGGCGTGACGATGACGTTGTCCATCGTCAGCAGTGGGTTGGCGGGATCGACCGGCTCCTGCTCGAACACGTCGATGCCGGCGCCGGCGATCGTGCCCGAACGCAGCGCGTCGATCAGCGCGGCCTCGTCGACGACCGGCCCGCGCGCGAGGTTCACGAAGAACGCCTCGCGCTTCATCCTGGCGAAGCGCGCCGCGTTCATCAGGTGGCGCGTCTCGTCGTTCAGGATGCAGACCGACACGACGAAGTCGCACTGCGGCAGCATCTCGTCGAGCGGCATCCGCGTCGCGCCGAAGCCGGCGATGGTCGCGGCCGGCACATACGGGTCGGCGGCGAGCAGTCGCCAGCCGAACGGCCGCGCGAGCGTCAGCAGCTCGGCGCCGATGCCGCCCACGCCGATGATGCCGAGCGTGCGCGTGGTCAGGCCCAGGCCCATGTGACCGGTGCGCTCGTTCCAGCGGCCGGCGCGCGTGAGCCGGTCCTTCGCGAAGAGCCGCCCCGCGAGCGCGAACAGCATCGTGAGCACCGCGACCGCCACCGGGCGGCGGATCGCGACCGGCGTGTTCGTCACCACCACGCCGGCCTCGGTCATCGCCGGCACGTCGACCGAGTCGTACCCCACGCCGTGCCGCGCGATCAGCCTCACGCGGCGGTCCGCGCGCGAGACCGACTCGCGGGTCACCGGCAGCGAGTTCACGTAGAGCAGGTCGTAGCGGGCCGCGAGATCGGGCGTGATCGTCGCGGCGGACTCGGGGATGAACTCCCAGTCGATCGAGGGCTCGCCGTCGAGGATCCCGAGCGGGCCGGTGCCGAACGAGGGCGTGCCCGAGGGCGTCAGCAGGTCGCGCGTGAGGCCGACCTTCCAGCGTTTCGGGGCGCTCATGCCGCTGCTCCCGCAAGCCCGGTCAGGCGCTTCGCGCCGTCGACGAAGAGGCCGACATCGGTGCCCACCGCGATCATCGTGTAGCCCCAGGCGCGCACGCGCTCGATCCAGCGCGGGTCGGTGGCCATGAAGCCGGCCGCCTTGCCGTTCGCACGTGCCGCGGCCGCGGTGCGGACCATCGCGGCCTCGAAGCGCGGGTCGTCGAACGCGCCGGGGATCCCCATGAAGTTCGTCAGGTCGAAGTGGCCGACCCACAGCACGTCGATGCCGTCGACGGCGGCGATACCCTCGACCTCGTCGAGCCCGCGCTCGGTCTCGATCTGGGCGATCAGCAGCGTGCGCCGCTCGAGCGCCGCGATCTTGTCGCGCGGCGCACCGGGCTCGAAGTCGTCGTGCGAGAAGCCGAAGGCCGCGCCGCGCCGGCCGTGCGGCGGATACCAGGCCGACTCGACGATGCGACGCGCCTGCTCGGCCGACTCCACCATCGGCACCATCACGCCGGTGGCGCCCACGTCGAGCGCACGCGCGATGTAGGTGTACTCGCCGCGCGGCACGCGGACCATCGGCTCGACCGGCAGGCCGCGGTGCGACGCGAACAGCCACTTCAGGGTCTCGAAGCCCAGGCCGGTGTGCTCCATGTCGTAGATGGAGAACCGGCAGCCCGCGTGCTCGGCGAGCTTGCCGATGCCCGGCGTGAAGAACTCGAACACCATGGTGCCCGCGACCGGCTCGCCGGCGAGCACCGCCGCGCGGACGGGATTGGTGCGCATAAGGGGGTCTCCTCCTGGATGTGCGGGGCCGCGCGTCGCGGCCCGTCGTCGCGGCCGATGGTAGCAGCGGCCCCACCGGGCGGGCGAAGCCGTTCCGTTCGGCGCGGGGCGCCGGTGCCGTCGCGGTACCATCGGGCACCCGGGCCGCGAGCCGGGCCCACGATGACCCGACAGCTCCGCCTCTTCCTCGTCGCCCTGCAGTTCTACAGCCGCATCCCCGTCACCGGCCGGCTCGCCGCGTGGATGGGCTGGGACGCGGCCTGGCTCGGCGGCGCGGTCCGCTACTTCCCGCTGGTGGGCATCGTGGTCGCGATCGGCCAGTCGATCGTCTACATCGCGGCGAGCACGCTGCTGCCGCACCCGGTGGCGCTGATCCTCGCGATCGCCGCCGGCCTGCTGCTCACGGGCGCCTTCCACGAGGACGGCTGGGCCGACTTCTGCGACGGCTTCGGCGGCGGCACCGACCGCGCGCGCACGCTGGCGATCATGCGCGACTCCCGCATCGGCGCATACGGCGCGATCGGCGTCGCGACGCTGCTGCTGCTGCGCTTCGAGACGCTGGCCCACGTCGACGCGGAATGGATCGTCGCCACGCTGGTCTGCGCGGCCGCGTTCTCGCGGGGCTGTTCGGTGCTGGTGATGGCGAGCCTGCGTTATGCCCGCGACGAGGACGATGCGAAGGCCAAGCCGATCGCCGAGCACGTGACCCGGTTCGACACGATGCTCGCACTCGCGTTCGCGATCGCGCCGTCGGCCGCGCTGGTCGCATGGACCGGGGACGCGACCCCGATCGCCGCCGCAGGCGGCGCCGCGCTCGTCGCGACGGCGGCGCTGCGCCGGATGATGCGCAGGCGGCTCGGCGGCTTCACCGGCGATGCGCTCGGCGCCGTGCAGCAGCTCGCCGAGGTCGCGTTCCTGCTCGGCATGCTGGTCGTCGTCGACGCCCATCCCGAGGTGAACCTCGACGATCCCTCGGCCGACGAGGAGGAGGAGCCATGACCGCCGCGCACCGCCCGCTGCGTCTGTGGCTGGTCCGCCATCCGCGGCCCGACGTGCCGGTCGGCTGGTGCTACGGTGCGAGCGACGTGCCGATCGTCGATGCGCACCTCGACGAGCTGATCGCGGCGCTGCCCTCGCGGCTGCCGCGCGGAGCGCCCGTCTTCAGCAGCCCGCTGTCGCGCTGCCTGCGCCTGGCACGCGGCCTCGAGCGCGCGGGCTTCGCCTCGCCGACGGTCGACGCGCGGCTGCGCGAGATGGACTTCGGGCGCTGGGAAGGCCGTCCTTGGACCGAGGTGCCGCGGCACGAGATCGACGCGTGGCGCGACGACCTGGTGGACTACGTTCCGCCGGGCGGCGAGCCGCTCGCGGCCCTGGCCGAGCGCGGTCGCGCGTTCGTCGACGCGCTGCCGGCCCATCCCGATGCGATCGCCGTCACCCACGCCGGCGTCATCCAGACGCTGATGCGGACGCTGCGCGGCGAACCGCTCGCGAACTTCGGCTCGACGACGGTGGACTACGGGCAGGTGGTGGTGCTCGAGCGCGCCGCCGCGGGCTGGACGCTGCACGAGGCCTGAGCCGGGGCACGCCCGATGCCGGTGACGCCCGGGACCTGCCCGGGCTGATCCCGCTCGACGTGGTGCTGCGGTCGCTCGCGCTGCGCGACGGGCCGTGGAACGCCGTGGTCTTCGTGGCCACCGTCCTCGTCGTTCACCGGTCGGTGGCGCTGCTGGGCACACGGCACCGCTGGATCCGGCACCTCGTCCGCGGCCGCCCGGGGCTCGACCCTTGGGGATGGCCTCGCCGGACGCCGGACTTGCCGGCGGACCGGTGAGTCGAGTAGCGTGGCCTCACCACCGCGCGGCCCCGCGACCCGGCACGCGCGACAGACAGACGCGCCACGCCGCGCACACGGGCCGCATCAGGGGGATCCACGATGAGGAACGTCGCCCGCACGATCGCGCTGGCGCTGTCGCCGGTGGCGGCCGTCTACGCGAGCGTCTTCGCGCTGCAGGCCGCGGGACTGCCGTTCCCGCCCGAGGCCGACGCGGCCGCCTGGCCGGCCTGGCTGCTGTTCGGCGGCCTGGTGTTCGGCATCAACGCCGTCCTGGTCTGCGTCGCCAGGCGCCTGCCCGGACCGCACGGCGAGGTGCCGGCCGCGCGGTCGGCCGATGCGCCGGGCGACCGGCGCTCGCCGGCCGCCTGAGCCGGCAGGGGGGCGCGTCGGTCGCGGCCGCCGGGCGACCCGCGGCACCGTGCCACCGCACGGTCCGCACGGTCCCCACGGTCCCCACGGTCCGCACCATCCGCGCAGTCCGCACCGTCCGCACTTCGCGACCGCCCGGTGTCATTCCGCGCCGCGCGCGCCGCGGACCGTCCCGCGCCCGTCGCCACCCTCGCCCGGATGACGGAGACTGCGCCCGCCCCTTCCCCCCGAGGCCCCCCGTGACCGCCGTCCCGTCCCCCACCCTCTCCCGCTCCGCCCCTGCACGCCCATGGCGCACGCGCGTCGCCGCCGTCCTCGCCGCCTGCGTGCTGCTCGCCGTCCCCGTTCCCCGGGCCGCCTCCGCCGAGCCGGGCTGGCGCACGCTCACCGTGCCGCCGGCCGCCGGGGAGGCCGATGCCACGACGGTCGCACTCTGGTACCCGACCGCCGCGACGCCCCGCACCGTGCCGATGGGACCCTTCGAGGTCCGGGCCGCGATCGGCGCGCCCGCCGAGCCGCGGTTCGCCGGCCTGGTGCTGCTCAGTCACGGTACCGGCGGCAGCGAGCTGGGCCACGCGCGGCTCGCGGAGGCGCTGGCGCGGCGGGGCTGGCTGGTGGCCGCGCTGCGCCACCCGCAGGACAACTGGCAGGACGCGTCGCTGCTGGCGCGTTCCCCCGACCGCTACTTCGCGGTCCGGCCGAGGCAGGCGAGCCGCGTGCTCGACGCGCTGCTCGCCGACCCGGCGCTGGGCCCGCGCGTGGCCTCGGATGCCGGCGGCCCGCGGATCGCCGTGGTCGGCCACTCGGCCGGCGGCTACACCGCGGTCGCGCTCGCCGGCGGCCGGCCCGACGTGGCGCGGATCACCGCGCACTGC
>JBAXJZ010000370.1:0-4822 GCA_037137595.1 Burkholderiales bacterium
CCTTCATTCGAGGCTCCGCGCGAGGCCGTCCGATCCGACGGGTCGCAGCTTAGCGGCCGCGTGCGGCCGGGTGGCGGTTACCCGTGGGCCCGTGTCGTCCGGCCGTCGGACGGCGCGGCGACACCGACGGACGCGCGATCGAGCGGCGCGCCGCGAGGGGCGGGCGCCGCCGTCCGGACGCGCTCACCCGGCCCGGGTCGACCGGACCAGGCCGCGCTCCAGCGCCGAGCGCAGCGTCTCGGGCCGGAAGGGCTTGGCGATGAAGTCGTCCATGCCGGCTTCGCGGCAGCGCCGACGGTCCTCGGGCTCGAGTTCGGCGGTCAGCGCCACGATCCAGGGCTGTTCGACGTCGAGCGGCAGCGCGCGGATCGCGCGGGTCGCGCCCAGGCCGTCCAGGCCCGGCATGCGGACGTCCATGATCACCACGTCGAACCGGTTCGACATCATCTCGACCAGCGCCTCGCGGCCGTCGTGCGCGATCCGCGCGGCGATGCCGAGGCGGCCGAGCACCGACAGTGCGAGGGTGCGGGAAACCGCGTCGTCGTCGACCACCAGCACCGACAGGCCGCCGATCCGCTCGGGTCGGACGGTCGCCACCGGCGGCGGTTCCGCGTCGAACACGGCGTCGAAGCGGAACCGGCAGGGCTCGCCGCGACCGCCCTCGAGCATCAGCGACCCGCCCATCAGCCCGAGCAGGCGCGCGCTGACCGCGAGCGGGACGCCGGACATGCCCTCGCGCAGCGCCGGCTCGGGCAAGGCGGGGGCGGCCGGCGCTCCGGGCCACGTGCGGCGGGCGCCGTCGCTCGTCGTGCCGGTGTCGTCGACCCGGCCGCTCAGCCGCCAGCGGCCGTCGGAGCCGCGTTGCGCACCCAGGTCCAGGCGCACCTCGCCGCGCGGCGTCGCGGCGATCGCATGCGACACCAGCCGGGCCAGCACCTGCCCCAGGCACGCCGCGTCGCCGACGACCCGCTCGGGCAGATCGCGCAGCCACAGCGACAGGACCAGCCCCGCCCGGTCGGCGCGCGGACGCAGCCGGTCGACCGCGTCGCGTGCCACGCGCTGCGGCGAGAACGGCGCGCGCGCGAGTTCGAGGCGGCCGGCGTCGAGCTGGGACAGGTCGAGCAGCGCATCGACGACCTCGATCATCTCGTCGGCCGAGCGCTGCAGCGCGTCCACGAAGCCCTGCTGCTCGGCGTCCAGCCGCGTGCCGCGCAGCAGGTCCGCCATGCCGACGACGCCGTTGAGCGGCGAACGCAGGTCGTGGCCGAGCGCGGCGATCAGCGTGTCGGCGGGGCGCGCCGGGCCCGCCGGGCTGCGGGCACCGTCGGGGGCGGGCGAGCCCTCGTCCGGCGAGGCGTGGGTCGAGTCCATCGGAGTGCGGGATCGGGATGACCTGGGGGCGGGCGTCCCCGAGCGGCAGGGACGTTCCCGCCCGACAGCTTAGCCGCCCGGCGCCGCGATGGCGACGCCGCGCCGGCCGCCGGGCGGGGCGGCGCCGTCCGATCGTCCTGCCGTCGGCGTGCGCCCGAGCGATAATCGCCCCCCGCTCCTCACCACGACGACGAGGCACCTCGCATGCCCCAGCCCCTGAATCCCGACCTGCGTCGCGCGGCGCTCGAGTACCACGAGCAGGGCCGGCCCGGAAAGATCTCGGTCACCCCGACCAAGAGCCTCGTCAACCAGCGCGACCTGGCGCTCGCCTACTCGCCGGGTGTCGCGGCCGCCTGCGAGATGATCGTCGAGGACCCCGTCAACGCCTTCCGCTATACGGCTCGCGGCAATCTCGTCGCGGTCATCACCAACGGCACGGCGGTGCTCGGGCTCGGTGCGATCGGTCCGCTCGCGGCCAAGCCGGTGATGGAAGGCAAGGGCGTCCTCTTCAAGAAGTTCGCCGGCATCGACGTCTTCGACATCGAGGTCGCCGAGACCGACCCCGACAAGCTGGTCGACATCATCGCGGCGCTCGAGCCGACCTTCGGCGGCATCAACCTCGAGGACATCAAGGCGCCCGAGTGCTTCCAGATCGAGCGCCGGCTGCGCGAGCGGATGAAGATCCCGGTGTTCCACGACGACCAGCACGGCACCGCGGTGGTCGTCGGTGCGGCGATCCTCAACGGGCTCGAGGTGGTGGGCAAGCCGATCGCCGACTGCAAGGTCGTGGTCAGCGGCGCGGGCGCCGCGGCGCTCGCCTGCCTGGACCTGCTGCTCGACCTCGGCTTCCGGCGCGAGCAGATCTGGGTGACCGACATCGAAGGCGTGGTCTATGCCGGCCGCACGGTGCTGATGGACGAGGAGAAGGCCCGGTTCGCCCAGCCGACGGACGCGCGCACGCTCGCCGACGTGATCGGCGACGCCGACGTCTTCCTGGGCCTGTCGGCCGGCGGCGTGCTCAAGCAGGAGATGGTCGCGCGGATGGCGCCGCGGCCGCTGATCCTCGCGCTCGCCAACCCCACCCCGGAGATCCTGCCCGAGCTGGTCAAGGAGGTCCGGGACGACGCGATCATCGCCACCGGCCGCAGCGACTATCCGAACCAGGTCAACAACGTCCTCGTCTTCCCCTTCCTGTTCCGCGGCGCGCTCGACGTCGGCGCCACCACGATCAACCGCGAGATGGAGATCGCCGCGGTCCGCGCGGTGGCCGAGCTCGCCCGCGCCGAGCAGTCCGAGGTGGTGGCCGCGGCCTACGGCGGGCCGGGCGTGTCCTTCGGTCCCGAGTACCTGATCCCGCGGCCGTTCGATCCGCGCCTGATCGTGAAGATCGCGCCCGCCGTCGCCAAGGCCGCGATCGAGTCGGGCGTCGCGACCCGCCCGATCGCCGACTTCGACGCCTACCGGGCGCAGCTCGAGCAGTTCGTCTACCACTCGGGCAACTTCATGAAGCCGATCTTCTCGGCCGCGCGGCGCGGCGAGACCCGGCGGATCGTCTACGCCGAGGGCGAGGACGAGCGCGTGCTGCGCGCGGTCCAGCAGGTGGTCGACGAGCGGATCGCGAAGCCGACGCTGGTCGGCCGCCCCGCGGTGATCGAGCGCCGCATCGAGCGTTACGGCCTGCGGATCCGGCCGGGCCGAGACTTCGAGGTCGTGAACCCCGAGTGGGACGAGCGCTTCCGCGACTACTGGCAGACCTACCACTCGCTGGTCGACCGCAAGGGCGTGACGCCGCAGTACGCGCAGATCGAGGTCCGCCGCCGCAACACGCTGATCGGCGCGCTGGGGGTCCGTCGCGGCGACGCCGACGGCCTGATCTGCGGGTCGTTCGGTCCGTATTCGCAGCACCTGCAGTACATCGACGAGGTCATCGGCCGCAAGCCGGGCGCGACGGTCTACGCGGCGATGAACACGCTGATGCTGCCGGGCCGGCAGGTCACGCTGGTCGATACCCACGTGAACGCCGATCCGACCGCGGCCGAGCTCGCCGAGATCACGATGATGGCGGCCGACGAGCTGCGTCGCTTCGGCATCCGTCCGTCGGTGGCGCTGCTGTCGCACTCGAACTTCGGCTCGTCGAACCGCGCGTCGGCGATGAAGATGCGCGAGGCGCTCGCGATCCTGCGCGAACGCGCGCCGGACCTGGAGATCGACGGCGAGATGCACGGCGACGCCGCCCTCGACCCCGACTACCGGCGCAGCCTGATGCCGCGCACGACGCTCTCGGGCGAGGCGAACCTGCTGGTGCTGCCCAACATCGACGCGGCCAACATCTCCTACAACCTGCTGAAGACGGCGGCGGGCAACAACATCGCCATCGGCCCGGTGCTGCTCGGCGCCGCGCGGCCGGTCCACGTCCTGACGGCATCGGCGACCGTCCGGCGGCTCGTGAACATGACCGCCTGGACGGTCGTGGACATCAACGCGTCGCGCTGAACGGACCCTCCGCGGACGGCCCCGGCCGACCCTCGGCGGGGTTCGGCCGACGGCCGGCGGGGGCGCCTCCGAGCGGTCGCGCCGTTCGTCGGCCGCAGCCCCGCGCCCGGCCCTCGGGCCCTGCCGGACCGTCGCGTGGCCGCTACGCTGGTCCGGAGGGATGCCGTTGCATCCGCGCATCGCCGCCGCCGGCGGCTCCGAGGCCATGTCGACTCCCGAATCCACGATGGACACCGCCCAGGCGCGTCCGGCGGACCCGTCCGGCGCCGCGTCCGGCGGCGCCTCCCGGCGCCGGTTCGAGCTGCTCGAGGAATGCCGCGGCGTGATCCTGCAGCGGCTCGGCGAGGTCGTCTCGCAGGCGCTCAACCGCATGAGCGACGAGCTGACGGCCGAGGCGCTGCGGTCCTTCCGCTCCGACCAGCAGCAGCTCCTGCTCGACGCGGTGATGCTGGTGCGCGAGCACCGGATGGAGATCGAGCACCGGTTCCGACGCAGCTTCGGCGACATCTTCGAGCGGCGCCTGTTCGCGATGGATTCGGGCGCGGCCGCCGCATCCGAGTCGGCGGGCGGCGAACTCTCGCTGGTGTCTGACGAGGTCATCCGCGATCGCCTGAGCGTGGACCGCGTGATCGGCCGCGCGAAGAGCCGGCTCGATCCGGACGAGGTGCTGGGCATCCGCGCCCGGCTCGGCGCGCTGCTCGACCGCGACTGGTTCGACGAGGGGCGGCATCCGGTGTCGCCCGAGGCGATCTTCGAGGCGCTGAAGGACGCGCTCGCCGAGCTGTCGCCGCGCGCCGAGGTCCGCGTCGCGCTGCTCGACGCCTTCGAGCCGCACGTCTCGCAGAACCTGAACGGCCTGTACGCGGCGGTGAACGAGCGGCTGCGCTCCAACCAGGTGCTGCCGAAGATCCGGCCGCAGGTGCAGGTCGCGCCGGGTGGCGCGCGCCGCCCGGGCGAG
>JBAXJZ010000371.1:0-4813 GCA_037137595.1 Burkholderiales bacterium
CGACGTTGACGTGCACGCGGCCGAAGTGCTCGCGCAGAAGCCGCAGCGAGCGCACCAGACCGACGAGCGACTCCTTGCGCTTGGGCCGGCCCGACAGCTCGGCGACATAGGCGTCGCCCTCGAGCAGCCGCTCGTAGCCGATGTAGACCGGCACGAAGACGAGAGGCCGGGCCGGCTCGCGCAGCCAGCTGTCGACGGTCATCGACAGCAGCCCGGCCTTCGGGCTCAAGGTGCGGCCGGTGCGGCTGCGGCCGCCCTCGACGAAATACTCGACCGGGAAGCCGCGCGCGATCATCGCGTGCAGGTACTCGGCGAAGACCGCCGCGTAGAGCGGGTCGCCGCGGAAGCTGCGACGCAGGAAGAAGGCGCCGCCCCGCCGCAGCAGCCCGCCCACCACCGGCAGGTTCAGGTTCGCGCCGGCGGCCACGTGCGGCGGCGGCAGGCCCTGGTAGTAGATGAGGAACGACAGCAGCAGGTAGTCGACGTGGCTGCGGTGGCAGGGCACGTAGACCACGGTGGCGTCGGACGCGATCCGCCGCAGCGCGTCGAGGCCGTTGGCCGAGATGCCGTCGTAGAGCCGGTTCCACAGCCACTGCAGGCCGAGGTCGAAGACGCGGATGACCGGGTACGAGTAGTTGGAGGCGATCTCCCAGGCCGCGCGCCGCGCGGTGCGCTCGGCCTTCTCGCGCGGCACCGACTTCGAGCGCGCCTCCTCGTCGATCGCCTGCTGCACCGGCGTGCCTGCGATCACCGCGTTGATCAGCACGTGGCGGTGCGAGAGGTCGGGGCCGACGACGCGCTCGCGCACCCGGCGGAACTGCGCGCGCAGCAGTCGCGCGGCGCGCCGCGTGGCGTGGGCGTCGTCCTCGGCGCCGGCCACGAGCTCGCGCAGCGACACCGGCTCGCCGAACTCCACCAGCGTCTGCCGGCCGTGGATCAGGATGCGCGCGAGCTGGCGCAGCGGGCCCGGGATCGCCCAGCCCTCGGACAGCAGCGCCTTGACGATCGAATCCTGGGTCCGCGGCGCGCGGCCCCAGAACACGTGGACCGGCACCAGCAGCACGTCGGTCGCGGCGTCGGCGCGGACCGCGGCGGCGAGCCGCGCGAGACGGGGCGCGTAGGCGTACGGTTGGGTGCTCAGCGGCGAGGGCTGGCCGGAGCGCGTGAGGAACAGGAACGCGTTCGACTCGACCGCGGCCGGCGCGCCTTCGGCCCCGGCCGCGGCGAGCGGCGCGAGCGGCAGCGGCAGGCCGAGCGCGCGCACCTGCTCGTCGAGCACCACCAGCGCGGACAGCGAGCGGAACTACAGCACCCAGCAGACCGGGCGGCCGCGGTCGAGGCCGGCGAGCGCCTCGGCGCCGACGACCTGCGCGCTGACGACGCGGCGCAGCAGCGGGCGCAGCAGCGCGATCGCGGCGCGTGCAAGGAGCGACGCGCGTCGACTGCGTGAGCGGGGGGACGCCTCGCCGGCATCCGGTTTGATCCTAGTTTGATCCACCTCTACACTTTGTCACTGACATCAAACTCGGGTCAAACCACCGTGTGGCGAACGACATCCGAAGCCTTGAATGCGATCGATCGGATCAAGGCGGGCGGGCGGGCCGACGATCTCGAATCTCCGACGCTGGACTTCAAGGAAGATCGCAGCGGCGGGACCGATGTCGAACGCTCCGTCGCCGAGGCGGCCATCTGCTTCGCGAACAGTGCAGGCGGAGTCGTGGTCGTCGGGGTGTCCGATCGCGTTTCCGGTCCGGAGGCGTTCACGGGAACCCGCACGGCACCCGAACGGTTGCGACAGAGGGTATTCGATCTGACTCGGCCGCACATGACGGTCGAGGTCGAACGTCACCCCGAGTTTCCGGCCGTCCTGCTCGTCCTCGTCCCGCAGAGTCCGGAGCTGCATTCCGACCCGCAGGGTCGGGCGACCGAACGGATCAACACCGCGTGCGTTCCGATGACACCCGACAGGCAGATGAGGCTGCGGGAGGAGCGAAGAGGGGTCGACTGGTCGGCGGAGCCGTCCACCGTGGCCGCGACCGAGGTGTCCGCGGATGCACTGGCCGCCGCGCGCAAGGCCATGCACGCGGCCGGCGGCGAGCGACGGAAGATCGCGAAAGCGTCGGACATGGATCTCTTGACCGCCGTCGGCGCCGGCGCGCGACGCGGCCCGCTGAACCGTGCCGGGCGACTCGCCTTCGCCGGCCCCGCTCGCGGCGAGCGCCACTGGGTGCTGTACCAGTACCGCGATACGCCCGGTGGCGAGCCCGTCTTCGTCGAGCGGCTCGAAGCCCCGCTCGTCACCGCCTTCTTCCGACTGCTGGAACTGATCGGCGCGCGGCAGCGAACGATTCCGATCACGCTCCCGACCGGGGTACAGGTCACGATCGAGGACTTCCCGATGTCGGCGGTACGCGAGGCCGTGTCCAACGCGCTGTGCCACAGGGATTACCACCTCAAGGGACCCGTTGTGGTCGACCACTCTCCGCAGGTGCTGAGCGTGACGTCGCCCGGTCCGCTGGTCGCGGGGGTGACCGTGTCCAACATCCTGACGACGACATCCAGACCTCGAAACGCCGCATTGACCAACGTCTTCCGAGGCCTGGGGCTCGCGGAGGAACTCGGGAGCGGCGTCGACCGGATGTACCGGGCGATGCTCGGTTCGGGTCGGGACGCGCCGCTCATCGAAGGCGAATTCGACAGGGTCAAGGTCACGTTCGTCGGCGCTGCGCCGAATGCGAACATCGTCCGCTTCGTCTCGCAGCTTCCGCCTCGCGAGCAGGACGATACGGACACGATGATCGTCCTGGCTCGGCTGTGCAGGCACCGGACCGTGACGGCGAGCACCGTCTCGCCGTTGCTCCAGAAGAGCGCGGAAGAGACCGACGCCATCCTGCGACGGCTCGCCAGCGACGACGTCGCGTTGCTCGAGACCACACGCGGCACGGCCGCACGGCTCCAGTCGAACTACAGATTGCGCAGCGATGCGCTGCGCCGTCTGGGCTCGGCCGTCGAGTACAACCGCCGCACCACCGATGACATCGATCGGAAGGTCGTGGCGCACGTGACCGAGTACGGGAAGATCACGAACCGGACGTTGCAGAACTTCTTCGACGTCGGCGTCTACAAGGCGCGCGACATCCTGTCCGATCTCGTCTCCCGCGGAATCCTGACCCGGATTTCCACGCAGACGAGGGGTCCGAAGGTCGAGTGGGGCCCTGGCCCGGACTTTCCGCGGGCCGGGCGTCGATCGAAGCGGCGGGGTGACGACCCGACCGGTACGATCGACTGAGGCGACCTCAGGGCACCAGCACGTGCCCCTGCGACGGCGAGCCGCGACCGTCGACCGCCTCGGCCCAGACACGGACCGCGTCGGCCGCGCCACGGCCCTCGACCACGGTCATCCAGCCGCCCTGCCCGCGCACCCGCGCGGAGAAGCCGTCGCGCGCGCCCGCCAGCCGCTGCTCGAAGCCGGCCGCGCCCCAGTCGGCCTCCCGCTTCTTCCAGCGCGCGGGCGCGAAGAACATCACGGGCTTCGGGCCGGGGAGCGGCTCGGGTGCCCCCCCCTCGCTGCGGCGCGGCGCGCCCGCCTCCCAGTGCGTGAAGCCGACCGCGCAGTCGTGGCGAAGCGCGTCGCCGAGCCGGCGGTGGATCGCCTCGCGGACCGCCGCGTCGCCGGACATGTCGACGTAGACCGTCGGCACGTCGGCCTCGAGCGTGCCGGCCTCGTCGTAGGCGAGCGCGCGGTCGTAGCAGCCGAGCGACTCGACGAAGCCGCGGTTGCGGGGCGACGTGAGGCCCACCACCTCGACGGCCCCGGGCGTGCCGCGACGCTGCGCGAGCAGCCACGCGGTGGCATACGCGGTCTTGCTCGAGGCGCTGCCCAGGACCACGCGGCGCGCGCCGAAGAAGCCCTCGTCGGCCAGGAAGTCGTCGATCAGGAACGCGGTGGTGAACAGCGGCCGCAGCAGCATCTGCTCGGCCTCGAGCGCGGCGCGCGCGGCCGCCTCCTCGCCGGGTTCGGCGGCCGGCACGCGGACGTAGGTGTTGTAGACCGGCGAGAGGCCGGCGCGGTGCGCGGCCGCGTCGACGAAGCCGCGCGGGCCGGCCTTGCCGGGCTCGACCTCGAGGTGCGTGGACATCGGCAGGAAGCCGTAGAAGCGGTCCCCGACGGCGAGCTCGGGATGCGAGGACGCGACCACGTCGGCGAAGCCCCAGACCGGCACGCGGCCGGTGCCCTCGGGCGCGGGGAAGAAGCGCCAGTACTCGAGGCCGGGCACCGAGCCGCAGGCCGCGTAGGTCACGTTGTTGGCGGTGAGCGCGAAGCGGTCGATGCGCAGCACGGCGCGGCCGGGGGCGAGCCCCTCGGCCTGCGGCAGCGGCCGCTCGACGACGCGCGCGTCGCGAAGGTTCGATCGGGACACCACGATGTCCCAGGCGGCGGGCGAGGCGCTCATGTCGGCTCCGTGTCGAAGGCGACTCAGTCTACCGGGACCGGGCGCAGCGCGTTCACCTCGCGCGCCTCCACCGCCGGCGCCGACGCGCCCCAGGCGTTGCGCAGCCAGGAGACCAGCGCCGCGACCTCGCGATCGTCGAGCTCGGGTCCCGCGGGCGGCATGCCGTGCGGGCGGGGGTTCGCGGGCGTGGACGGCGGGAAGCCGCCGTGCAGCACGCTGCGGATCGCGTTGACCGACGAGGCCTGCGTGAGCGTGCGGTTGCCGGCGAGCGCCGGCCACGCCGGCGGCGCGCCCTCGCCGCGCTCGCCGTGGCAGTCGGCGCAGCGGTCGCGGTAGAGCCGCTCGCCCAGCGCGAGCGT
>JBAXJZ010000372.1:0-4794 GCA_037137595.1 Burkholderiales bacterium
GCCCGCAGCGCCGCGGCCGCCTCGCCCGCGAGCATCGCGATGAAGCGCGCCGCGAGCTCGGGCGAGGCCGCGCCCGCCGCCACCGCCGCCACGTACACCGTCGCCAGCTCGAACTCGGCCGGCAGCGGCGCGACCAGCGTCGCGCCCTCGGTGTAGAGGATCTCGGTGACCTGCGTGATGCCGATCGGGCTCGCGGCGTCGCAGGCGGCGAGCTCGGCCATCGCGGTCGCGCCGTTCGGGTACTCGCGCAGCCGCGGGGCGAGCGCGTCGCGCAGGCCGAGCGCGTCGAGCACGCGCGCGACGTGCTGGCCGGCGGTGGAGCGCACGGTGTCGGGCACGAAGAGCGCGTCGGCCGCGGCCAGCGCGGCAGCCAGCGCGGCGCGCGAGCAGACGTCGGGCGGCGGCGTGCCGCGGCGCACGGCGACGCCGGTGCGCACGCGGCCCAGCGGCACGAGGCTCCCGGCGCGCAGTCGGCCTTCGGCTTCGAGCTCGCGCGCCATCGTCTCGGTCGTGACCATCAGGTCGCAGGGCTCGCCGGCGAGCAGCGCCTCCTTCATCGCGCCCACGGCGCCGAAGCGACCGCCCACGGTCGCGCCGGTCTCGTCGCGCAGCCGGGGCGCGAGCGCGTGCACCAGGCCCTTCGCGGCGCCCGCGCACAGCAGCTTCAGTTCGGTCGGCATCGTCGTGCTCACTCCGGCCTGATGTTCGCGGACTTCACCAGCTGCGCCCACTTCGCGATGTCCTCGTCGAGGAACTTCCCGAACGCCTCGACGCCCATCGACATCGGCTGCGTGCCCTGCGCGGCCCAGGCGCGGCGGACCTCGGCGTCACCGGTGATCTTCGCGATCTCGGCGGCGAGCCGCGTCACGATCGGCGCGGGCGTGCCGCGCGGCGCCATCACGCCGATCCAGATCGTGGACTCGTAGCCCGGCACGCCCGCCTCCGAGACGGTGGGCACGTCGGGCAGGATCGGCGAGCGGGCGCGGCCGCTGACCGCGAGCGCGCGCACGCGGCCGGCGCGGACCTGCTCGGCCATCGTCGGGATCGCATCGAACATCAGGTCCACCTGGCCGCCGACGAGGTCGGTGCGCGCGCCGGCGCTGCCCTTGTAGGGCACGTGCACGATCTTCACGCCCGCCATCGACTTCAGCAGCTCGCCGGCGAGGTGGTAGGGCGTGCCCGGCCCGGAGGACGCGTAGGTGAGGCCGTCGGGCTTCTCGCGCGCGGCCTTCAGCACGTCGCCGAGCGTGCGCGCGGGCAGGCCGGCGCGCGCGACCAGCACCAGGTCCGACGCGTTGATCGGCGCGACGGGCACGAAGTCGCGCATCAGCTGGTAGGGCTTGTTCGGGATCAGCGACTCGTTGACGGTGTGCGCGTTCGACATCACCAGCAGCGTGTGGCCGTCGGGCGCGCTGCGCGCGGCCGCGTCGGTGCCGACGATCGCGCCGCCGCCGGGCCGGTTCTCGACGACGACGTTCTGGCCGAGCGTCTCCTGCAGGCGCTGCGCGACGAAGCGGCCGAACACGTCGGCCGAGCCGCCCGGCGCGAACGGGACGACCAGGCGGACGGGGCGCGCGGGCCATTCCTGTGCGAGGGCGGGGCGGGCCGCGGCCGCGGCGAGCAGGGTGCCGCCGAGCCGCGCGAGCGCGCGACGGCGGGTGGGGAGGGGGGTCATCGGGGGGTCTCCTGCGCCGTCGTGGAGCGCGGCGTCGGTCCGATGGTAGCCCGCCGGCCGCGGGCCGGTCCGTTCAGGGCAGGAACGGGGTCGAGATCCAGCGCACGCCGACGGTGAACCAGCGCTCGTCAGCGCCGCCCGCACCGACGCGCGTGCCGACGGTGGTGTCCACCTGCAGGCGGTCGGGCACCAGCCAGATCCTCAGCCCCGCGTGCCGGAAGGGCTTCGAGCCGCCCTCGCCGAACGACTCGGCGATCAGCTGGACGGGCCCGAACAGCGCGATCTCGGTGCCCAGGCCCCAGGTGCCGCGGGTGCGCCGCTCGTGCCGGTCGTGCAGCGCGCCCACGTTGGCGTGCAGCACCACCCGGTCGCCGGCCAGCGACCAGCTCGCCGGGATGAAGGCGTAGATGTTGTCGATCAGGTTGCCCACCGGATCGATGTTCGGGTCCCGCGCCACGCCCAGCACCGCGCCCCAGCCGAAGTCGTCGGTCCGCAGCGGGCGGAACAGCGTCTTGGCCTGCGCGAGCGTGGTGCCGCGGCCGAGGCCGGTGCCGTCCTGCGCGACCGCGCCGCCCAGCGCGAGTTCGAGGTTGCCGGTGGGGTTGCAGCTCGGGACCGCCCACAGCTCGTGGGGTCGGCTGCGGTTCACGCGCACCCAGCTCTCGATCTGGCAGGCCTTGGCGTCCACGAGGCGCGCGTCGTCGGTGATCATCGGCCGCGCGGCGTGCGCGGGCAGCGGCGCCGCCGCGCAGCCGAGGGCCGCGGCGAGGCCGAGGAGACGCAGGAGAAGGGAACGCACGCGAGGCTCCGGGCAGGCGGGGCGCCGCGGAACGCGGCTCGCGCGAGTCTAGGCGAGCGGCGGGGCGGGACGATGACGGCCGCGATCGGGCCGCGCGGCGAGGGATCGCCGCAACGGCGGGGCGGCGGCCGCGTCCCGGACGGTGGGCGTCCGGGGCGGTTCGCGGCCGCCGTGTCTCAGGGCCGGGCGGGCACGGCCGTCACCGGCGCCTGGGCGATCGGCGCCGGCAGGTCGGGCGCGACCTCGTAGGCGGCCTGCGGCGTGATCGCCACCGGGCCCGGGGCCTCCGTCGGGCGGTAGGCGGGGCCGCCGCCCTGCAGGGTCAGCAGCGTCATCCAGGCGAGGCTGGCGGTGGTCATCCGCGTGATCTGAACGAGGGTCACAGTCGTGCTCCATCCCGGCGGCGTACCGACGCCGCACCGGGATCCAGCCTAGGCCGGCGCGCGCGTCTCGATCGGGCCATCAGCCGGGATCGCACGGCGCAGTTCCGCGCGCCGCCCGCGCGCCGGCCGCACAGGCCCCTCAGGTACGATGCGACCCCGGGGCGACGCACCGGTACGGCATCGGCGCGATCGGTCCGCACGACGGCGTCGACGGATGACGAAGGGATCGCAGCGACGTTCACGGGGGCTCGCGCGGGCAGGCGGGGCGCTGATGCTCCTGCTGGCCTGCGGCGTGCCGCGTGGCGTCGACGCGCAGGTCCCGCCGGGGCTCGCGGCCTTCACCGAGCGGGCCGTCGCGGCGCTGGCCGCCCATCCCGAGGTCGCCGCCCGCGAGCAGGCGTTCCGCGCGCAGGCGAGCGCCTTCGAGGCCTCGAAGGCGGCCGGCCGGCCCCGGCTCGATCTCGGCGCCTCGGTCGGCACCGAGCGCTCGCCCGCGATCGCGTCCGACGGCAGCTCGTCGTCCTACAGCGGCTCGAGCCGACGCGCGACGGTGATCGGTCGCCAGCTGCTCTACGACGGCGGCGGCGTCGATGCCGAGACCGAGCGCCAGGGCCAGCTCGCCAACGTGCTGCTCCACGAGCTGAGGGCGTCCGAGAACACGGTGCTGCTCGAACTCGCCCGAGCCTGGATCGACGTGCGGCGCCAGCGCGCGCTGGTGGCGCTCGCCGCGGATGTCGTCGAGAGCCACGAGCGGGTGGCGGCGCTGGTGGGCATCCGCGTGGGCTCGGGCGTCGCGCGGCCGGTGGACCTCGACCAGACGCGCGCGCGGCTCGCGTCGGCGCGGCTGTCGCGCGAGGCCGAGGAGGCGGCGCTGGCCGAGGCGCTCGCACGGTGGCGCCGCGCGAGCCCGGCCGCGTTCCCGTTCGACGTCGCGGAGTTCGAGGTGCCCGCGGCGTGGCTGCCCGCGACCGAGGCCGAGGCGCTCGCCGAGGCGATGGCCCACGCGCCGTCGGCGTTCGCGACCCTGTCGGCGGTGTCGGTGCTCGCGGCCGAGCTGCGCGTGCGGCGCTCGGCCTATTCGCCGCGGGTGGCGCTCGAGGCGCGCCACGACCTCGCCGCGCAGACGCCGGCCTACCGGGACGCGGCGGCCTCCAGCCTGCTGCTGACGCTGAACCTGAACCTGTTCGCCGGCTGGGGCGACGCGAACCGCGAAGCCGAGACCGAGCGCCGGCTGGAGTCCGCGCGCCAGGTGCACCGCGACGCGCTGCTCGCGCTGCGGCAGTCGGTCGCGACGGGCTGGGCCGAGACGCTGCGGCAGGGGCGCTCGCTGTACTCGGCCAGCGACTACGCGGCCTCGATCGCGCGGGCCCGCGACCTCTACCTCGCGCAGTACGAGCTCGCGCAGCGGTCGCTGCTCGACGTGCTGAACGCCGAGAACGAACTCGCTCAGGCGCGGCGCCTGGAGATCAACACGCGGGCGGACCGGGTGCTCGCGCAGCTGCGTCTGCTCTCGACGCTGGGGCGCCTGCCCGAGCGGATGGGCCTCGCCCGCCGGCCCGCGCTGCCGCTGGTGCCGGTCGCCGAGCCGGAGCCGCTGTCGCTCGCCGGGATCGCGCCGACGACGGCCCGGTCGCTGCTCGGGCCGGACGTGCCCGAACCGATGCGCGCGGCGGTGGTCGCGTGGATCGAGGCGCTCGAGCGGGCCCGCCCGCGCGGCCTGGGCCCCTGGCACGTCGGGGCGCCCGATCCGGTCTGGATCGCGGCCGAGCGGCCGAAGGTCCTCGCGATCGAGCGGATCGACGCGGTCAGCGCCCAGGCACGCGGGGTCCAGCTGTCGGTGCTCGTGCGCGACGCGGGGGCTGCCGCGGGCACCCGCTGCCTGTCCGGCACGCAGCTGTGGCGCGACGGTCGCGACGGGGCCTGGCGGATCGAGCGCG
>JBAXJZ010000373.1:0-4792 GCA_037137595.1 Burkholderiales bacterium
GGCGGTGACGAAGCGCACCTTGTGCGTCATCCGGTACTCGGCGAGCTTCTTGGCGTCGGACAGGTCGGTCATGGGGCGAGCGTCTCCGAAGGGGGCGGGATCGTCGTACCGGCCGACCTCGTGTCGGCGGCACCCGGCGTGCGCGGCCGCGCGCGTCCCGTCGGGTCGATTGTCCGACGATCCGGCGCGCGAAGGCTAATTGACGTTGACGTCAACGTCAATGAAGCCCGGCTGCGCCCGCGCTCTCGGGGACAGAATGGGGGGCCCGGACCGGGCGCCGGCAAGGAACCGACACGGGCGCAGTGCCGAACGCGCATTGCCGCCGGTGCCGAACGGCTCCGTCGGCGCGGCGCCGTCACGGAGGCGCCCCTCCCGCCCGTCAGCATGCGCATACCCCCCCGCCGCACCGTGATCGCACCCCCCCGCT
This sequence comes from Burkholderiales bacterium, assembly GCA_037137595.1. GTDB lineage: Bacteria > Pseudomonadota > Gammaproteobacteria > Burkholderiales > Burkholderiaceae_E > UBA4615. The sequence goes on from JBAXJZ010000373.1 coordinate 428, forward strand.
CCCGCCGACCGATCCGCCTCGCGCCCCGCGCCTGGGTCGCGGCGTGGCTGCTCGTCCTGCTTCCGCTCTACGGCCTCGGCGGCCTCGCGACGCAACTGCTCGGCCCGCTGCACGTCCACGCACGAGTGCAGAAGGCGCAGCCCGCGCCGTCGACCCTCGATCGCTGGCTGGTCCGGATCGACCACATGGTGGACCACGTCGTCGACCATCTGCTCGAGCACGCCCATCCGGCCGGGACCCGGCACGCCCTGGCGCGTCCGCAGGACGACCGGGCGGTGAACGACGACGTCCGGGCGGCTGCCCACGCGCACGCGCACGCCCGCGCCGAGCGTCACCATCACGATCCGAATCACGCGGACGTCTTCGCGGTCGCCGAACCCGAGCGCGACGACGGCACCGGAACGTCGGGCTGGGCCTGGCAGGTGGTGGCGCCCGGCAGCGCGTCGGGGGCGCTGCCCGAACGCACCGATGCCGGGCGCTGGCCCTCCGCCCCGGCAGACGCGCTCGACAGCCGCCCGCCCGAGCGCCTCGAGCGCCCGCCCCGGGCCTGAGCGTCCCGCCGGGCCCCGCGCCCGGTCCCGATGCTCGCGTGTCGTGCCGTCCCCGCGGCCGATCCGCGATCCGCGCGTTCCATGCGCGATCGACCGACGCACCGCCACGCTGCGACGATCCGAGGATCCTCGCGGCGGGAGTGCGTCGTCCGCGCCGTGCACTCTCGCGCGCCTCCAGACAGGACCGATCCGATGTTCCGCCCCTGCCTCTCCGTGCGGCCCACTGCCGTACCCGCCGCGTCGTCCGCAGCTCCGCCGTTCGCCCTCCGCGCGCTCGCGCTCGCGATCGCGCTGCTCGCCGTCCGCGCCGCCGGCGCGCAGACCCCACCCCCGGCCGCCCCGCCGACGCCCCCCGCGACGAGCCCGGCATCGAACGCCCCCGCGCCGCTGCGGGACGTCGAGGTCATCGCCTCGCCGTCCGACGTCCTGGGCGTCACCGACGCGGCCTCGGCCGGCTCGGTCGACGCCGCGCGCATCCAGGCCCGCCCGGCACTTCGCCCGGCCGACGTGCTTGAATGGGTGCCCGGCCTGCTTGTCACCCAGCATTCCGGCGACGGCAAGGCCAACCAGTACTTCCTGCGCGGCTTCAACCTCGACCACGGCACCGACTTCGCGACCTCGGTCGACGGCGTGCCGGTCAACCTGCCGACGCACGCGCACGGCCACGGCTACACCGACCTCAACTTCCTGATCCCCGAGCTGGTCGAGCGCGTCGACTACCGCAAGGGCCCTTACTCGGCGCAGGATGGCGACTTCTCGTCGGCCGGCGCGGCCGACATCCGGCTGCGCTCCCGCTTCGCGGCGCCGGTCGGGCAGCTGACCGTCGGCGGCAACGGCTACCGACGCGCCTTCGTCGGCGCATCGCCCGAGTTCGGCCCCGGCACGCTGCTGGTCGGTCTGGAAGCGGCTCGCAACGACGGCCCCTGGGACGTGCCCGAGCGCCTGCGGCGCGCGAGCGGCGTGCTGCGCTGGTCCGGCGGGACCGCCTCGGACGGCCAGGCCCTGACGCTGATGGGCTACGACGCACGCTGGACCGCGACCGACCAGGTGCCGCAGCGCGCGATCGATGCCGGCATCATCGGCCGCTTCGGCTCGCTCGATCCGACCACCGGCGGCACGACCTCGCGCTACAGCCTGTCCGGCACGCTGCGACGCTCGTTCGACGACGGCAAGCTCGAGGCCACGGCCTGGGCGCTGCGCTACCGGCTGAACCTCTTCTCCAATTTCACTTACGCGCTGGACCGGCCGGATACGGGCGACCAGTTCGAGCAGTCGGACGTGCGGACCGCCTACGGCCTGCGCATCGCGCGAGGCTGGCGGACGACGGTCCTCGGCGTCCCGTCGCTGATCACGATCGGCGTGCAGGCGCGGCAGGACCGCATCGACGTCGGTCTCCATGACACCGCGGCCCGGGAGCGGCTGGAGACCGTACGCAGCGACCGCGTCACGTCGACGCTCGCCGGCGCCTTCGCCGAGCACCAGAGTTTCTGGACGGACCGGTTCCGCACCATCGCGGGCCTGCGGGCGGACCGGCTGCAGAACCGCATCGACGCATCATTGCCCGGGAACAGCGGCCGCAGCGGCGACTCGCTGGTCTCGCCGAAGCTCACCGCGGTGCTGCAGCCGACCGACCGCGTGGAGACCTTCGCGAGCTGGGGCCGGGGCTTCCACAGCAACGACGCTCGCGGGACCACGACGCGGATCGATCCGCGTACGGGCGACCCGGAGACACCGGTGCAGGCGCTGGTGCCCACGACCGGGGCCGAGCTCGGCGCGCGCTGGGCCCCGGCCCCGTCGTTCGTCGCCTCGGTCGCGCTGTGGCAGCTGCGGATCGCGTCGGAACTGATCTTCGTCGGCGACGCGGGCATCACCGAACCGAGCCGCGCGAGCCTGCGCCGCGGCGTGGAGATCGGCGGCCGATGGCTGCCGCGGCCCTGGCTCGCGATCGACGCGGACCTCGCGTTCTCGCGCGCACGCTTCACCGACGACGACCCGGTCGGCCCCTATATCCCCGGCTCGGTCGACCGCGTCGGCTCGCTCGGCGTGACGGTGCGTAACCTCGGGCCCTGGTCCGCGGGCGTGCACGTGCGGCACGTGGGGCCCAGGCCGCTGGTGGAGGACGGTTCGGTGCGTTCGAAGCCGTTCACGCTGGCGGACCTGCGTCTCGGATGGCGGGTCTCGCCCGGCGCGCAGCTGCTGCTCGACGTCTTCAACCTGACCAACCGGCGGGCGAACGACATCGAGTACTTCTATGCGAGCCGGCTGGCCGGCGAGCCGGCGGAGGGCGTCAACGACGTCCACCTCCATCCGGCCGAGCCGCGGACGGTGCGGCTGTCGCTGCGACTGGGGTTCTGAGGGCGGGCGGTCAGCGCGCGGCGCCGGTGAGCCCGGGGGCCACGACCGGGCGCAGGCCGCCGATCGAGGTCCCGGTCCCGCCGGTGCCGGTGCCGGCGTCTTCGGCCGCCGCACCGTCGAGCCGGCGCAGCGCGGCGAGCGCCTCGGGCCGCGCGGGCTGCAGGCGCACGAGCGTCGACAGCACCTCGCGAGCACGCTCGGGCGCACGCTCGGCCGCCGCGGTCGCGATCGCGACCAGCGGATCGTAGGCCGGCCGGAAGTCGGGGCTCGTCGCGACCACGTCGAGCATCGGCCCGCCGATCCGGCCGAGCATCGCCACCGGGTCGGCGAGCGGCGCCACGTCGCGCCCGGCCGCGAGGAATGCATTGCGCGCCCGCCAGTAGGCGGCGAGCCGCGTCGCATCGGCGCCGCTCGCGAGCTCTCCCGCGTCGAGACCCACCGCGTCGAGCCAGTCGAGCAGCCGGTCGCTAGGACGCGCCTCGGGCGCGTAGGTCGCGCGCGGCGCGGTGTAGGCCACCACGGGCCGGTCATCGCTGTTCGGCACGGCATCGCCCGCGAAGCGAGCGAGCGCGGCCGGGCCGGCGACGAAGCTGCCGAGCAGCGCCCATTCGTCGGGCAGCCCCGCTGGCTCCGCGGTCGGACGCAGCGCAGCCAGCCGCGCACGCAGCGCGGCCGCGTCGAAGCCCGCACCCGGCCGCGACACCAGGCCGATCACCGGCGTCTGCAGGCTGTTGGTCGCGATCACCGCGAAGGCCTCGGGAAAGGCCTGAAGGTAAGCCGCGACCACGTGGCGCAGCGTCGCGAGGTCCAGCTGGTGCAGCGGCAGCCACTGGCAGAAGAGTCCGCCATCGGCCAGCCGCGCACGCACCGCCTCGAAGTGCTCGACGGTCGTCAGCAGCGCAGAGCCGCCGCGCGCCGGATGGAAGTTGTCGGCGACGATCACGTCCCAGCGCTCGTCTGAGCCCCGCACCACGCGACGCGCGTCGGCGATCCGCAGATGCAGGGCCCCGCGCTCCTCCGGGCGCAGGAAGAAGCCGGCGGCCGCATCCCCGACCGCGGGCAGCAGCTCGACGACGTCGACGCGCGCCAGCGGCCCGGCCGCCGCGGCGGTGAGTCCGGTGCCCAGCCCGAGGAAGAGCGCCCGTTCCGGGGCCGGATGCAGCAGCATCGGCAGCAGCGCCTGCCGGCGATCGGCCCAGCGCGTATCCGACGCGCCCTCCTGCGCGCGGTGGTCGATGTGGAGACGCCGGACGCCGCCCTCGTCCTCGACCACCACGACCTGCGCGCTTGCGCTCTCCCACGCGGCGAGCACGCGCGTGCCCTCGGGGAAGCCGACCGCGGTCGGCGACGGCGCGAGCGCGACCAGCGTCGCGAGCGCGGCCGCGCCCGCCCCCGCGACGATCCGCGTGCCGTGGAGCGCGGCCAGCAGCAGGTAGGCCCCGACCACCGCGAGCAGCGC
>JBAXJZ010000374.1:0-4786 GCA_037137595.1 Burkholderiales bacterium
TGCCGTCGTCGTCGCGGAAGCCCCAGACCTCGACCGACGCGCCGCCGGCGAGCACGCCCATCCCGGCGCCGGCGCTCCACGCGGTGTCGGCGGTCACGCGGACCGGTACACCGAGCACCCGGAACACGTTGCCGCGGAGGTCGACCGAATCGACCGGACCGGTCGCCTCGGAGATCAGGCGAACCGACTTCGCGACGCCCATGGCGGTCCGCTCGTCGACGAGCGCCTCGACCTCGACCACGCGGCCGCGCTGCAGATCCGCGTGGGCGCGCTGCCGTCCGAGCGCGTCGACCACCGACGCCGAGCTCGGATCGAGCATCACGCCGTCGACGACGAACGCGCCGTCCTCGGTGATCGACCCGGAGACCAGCGACTTCGACACCACCGGTACCGACCCGTCTCGGCTGCCGGCATCGGACGTGACCGGCCGGCCCGTGCCGCCGGTGCCCGTACCGTCCGCCGCGGTGGGCGGCGGCACGACCGGCGCGGGACCGCTGCCGGTGCCGCCGCTGCCGACGCCGGCAAGCGTCGGCGAGCCGGTCCCGCCGGTGCCCACGCCGGCGAGGTCGGTGCTGCCGCCGCAGGCGGTCAGCGCGGCGGTGCACAGCAGGGCGAGGCCGAGGCGGGCCCGGGCGAGCGTGTGGAGGCGGCTCACGAACGGCCCTCCGACGCGTCGCCGGCGACCGCCGTGGGCGACTCGAGCGCCTCGGCGTAGCAGTACATCCCGATCCGGATCCGATGGGTGGCGGGCCGCCCCGCCTCGCGGTCCCCGTCCTCGAGGCGCTGCAGCGCCGGCGCCATCGTCCGCAGCAGTTCGCGCCAGAAGGCGGCTGCCCGCTGCGCGCTCTCGCGCGCGGACGGGTCGGACAGCGCGTCGGCGAACAGCGACTGCTCGAGGAAGGGCGCCATCGCGTCGTCGCCGCCGCCGGTGCCTGCCAGGGTCGACAGGTTCACCCGCACCGCGGCCACGTGATCGGCGAGCGCGCCGCCGGCGAGCTCGAACAGGCGGTCGACCTCCCCCACCGGCACGAAGGCGTCGGCGCGCAGCGCGACGGTGTCGTGGGTGGTGTCGTGCACGACGAGCCGCAGGCGCAGCAGTTCGTCGAGAAGCGTCTTGGGATGCACGTCGGTGGTCACCGCGCGGGCCAGCTTCTCGAACGACAGCACGTCGGCCCGGTCGATCCGGCGAGGCAGCACCAGCGGGCGACCCGACGGATCCTGCCAGGCCGGATCGGTCACCCAGCGGGTGAAGACCTCGGCGGCCGGCGCGCGGTGACGTCGGACCGGCGCACCGGCCAGCGACTCGGCCACGCGCTTGACCTCCTTGCGATGGATCCCGGTCATCACGCTGAGGCGGCTGAACGGCACCGGCGTGTCGCCGCCGTGCTCGCGGGCGGCGCGGAGGGCCGCGAAGATCAGCGCCCGCTTCAGCAGGTCATCGAGCTGGCCGTAGAGGACCCCGCCGTCCATCGACAGGCGCGACAGTTCGCAGAGCACCGCGAACAGTGCATCCAGCGTCGCCTCGGAGGCGTCGCCGGGTGCGATCGGCAGGGGATTGTGACGGCTTTGCATCGGGGCGGATCGTCCGATGGCCGGCCTGCCTCCGACAGGAACTTTGCCCGCGCGGACCGGATGGTCGTCGCCGGCCGCGCCCCGGACGGCGGCGTGGGCGTGAAGCAGGTCACGGTGGGCGTCCGGCAGAGGGCGACGGGCGTGCCTCGGATGTGTCGGGGACGACTTGCGAGCGGCCGACGCGCCCCCATGTCAGGTCCATCGAGACCCAGCCGACACAGCCTCACCATGACCGACCCCCGCCCGTCCCGTTCCGACATGCTGCGCCGCCTCGGCCTGGTCGAGTGCGGCACGGCCGTGCTCACCGCCGTGCTGCTGGCCGCCGGCGACGCCGGCTCGCCCGTCCTGGTCGCGCTGGTGGGTGGCGCGGCGGCGTGGATGGCGCTGCGCGGCCGTCGCCGGATCGAACGGGCCGATCCGCTCGACGCCGACGAGCGACGCGAACTGTCGCGGCTGAGCGCCGACTCCCGGCACGTCCGGGACCTGCTGGCCGCGATCGAGCGGGCCGGCCAGGAACCGGTCCGCCACGACCTCGACCAGTGCCGACGCCTCGCCCGCGTCGAGTCGATCCTCGACGGACGGACCTGACGGCCGCGCGGGTCAGGTGTCCGGCCCCGGATGGCTCACGTGATGAGCCGCCGACCGGCGATCCTGGATCCGGGCCGACACGGCACACCGCCGTCCGCGAGCCTTTCCTCCCCCACCCCGCCGCACATCGACACCATGCTCACTTCCAACGAACGCAAGGTCCTCGAACTCCGCTTCGGCCTCGGCAGCGACGACGCGTCGTCGGGGCTCACCCTGGTCGAGATCGCCCGCCGCCTGGGCGTCACGCCGCAGCGCGCGAGCCAGCTCGAGGCAAGCGCCCTCGCGAAGATGCGCGAGGCCATGCGCGCCCGCGGCATCGCCTCGGTCGACGACGTCGTCTGACGGCCGCGCGTCGGCGGCCCGCGCCCGGGCCGCCGGCTTCGATTCAGCGTGCCGGCACGACGAGGATCTTGCCGGTCACCTTGCGCGCGGCCATGTCGTCGAGCGCCTGCGGCACCTGCTCGAGGGTGTAGGTGCCCGAGACGTGCGGCCGCAGCTTGCCCTCCTTCAGCCAGCCGAACATCTCCTTCATCCCCTCCAGGTTCTTCGCGGGCTCCCGCCGCGTGAAGTCCCCCCAGAACACGCCGACGATCGAGGCGCCCTTGAGCAGCGCGAGGTTCAGCGGCAGAGACGGGATCTGGCCCGCCGCGAAGCCGATGACGAGGTAGCGGCCCCGCCAGCCGATCGAACGGAACGCGGGCTCGGCGAAGCGGCCGCCGACCGGGTCGTAGATCACGTCCGGGCCCTTGCCCCCGGTCTCGCGCTTGATCGCCTCGCGCAGGTCCTCGGTCTCGTAGTTGATCGTCGCGTCGGCGCCGTGCTCGCGGCAGACCGCGAGCTTCTCGGCGGTGGACGCCGCGGCGATCACGCGCGCGCCGATCGCCTTGCCGATCTCGATCGCCGACAGGCCCACGCCGCCGGCCGCCCCCATCACCAGCATCGTCTCGCCGGGCTGCAGCGCCGCGCGGTCGCGGATCGCATGCCACGAGGTGCCGTAGGTCAGCGTGAACGCGGCCGCGGTCTCGAACGACATGCCGGCCGGGATCGGCATCACCTTGTCGGCCGGCGCGACCACTTCCTCGGCGAAGCAGCCGATGCCGGCATAGGCCATCACCGGGTCGCCCGGCTTCACGTGGGTGACGCCCGCCCCGACCGAGATCACCTCGCCCGCGGCCTCGGAACCCGGCGAGAACGGCAGCGCGGGCTGCATCTGGTACTTCTTCTGGATGATGAGCACGTCGGGGAAGTTGACGCCGGCCGCGTGCACGCGCACGCGCACCTCGCCCGGGCCGGGGTCCTTCGCCGGGATGTCCTCGATCACCAGCCGGTCGGCCGGCCCCCACTCCTTGCACAGCACCGCCTTCATCGTCGTCCTCCTCGTACGGGGTTCCGCGGGAGTCTACCGTGCAGGCGGGCCCCGGCCGGCCGCGTGTATGCTTGGCCGGCTTCGAAAACGGCCGGACGCGGCCGACGCAAAGGACAGAGGATGACGCTCCAGGAACTCAAACGACGGCTCGCGATCCCGGTGATCGGCTCGCCGCTCTTCATCGTGTCGAATCCCGACCTGGTGATCGCCCAGTGCAAGGCCGGCATCGTCGGCTCGTTCCCCGCGCTCAACGCGCGCCCCGCCGAGGAACTCGAGCGCTGGCTGCAGCGGATCACCGCCGAGCTCGCCGAATGGGACCGCCAGCATCCCGAGCGCCCCTCGGCGCCGTTCGCGGTCAACCAGATCGTGCACAAGTCGAACGACCGGCTCGAGCACGACGTGGCGATGTGCGTGAAGTACAAGGTGCCGCTCATCATCACCTCGCTCGGCGCGCGCACCGACGTCAACGACGCGATCCACTCGTACGGCGGCATGGTGCTGCACGACGTGATCAACCAGACCTTCGCGCACAAGGCGATCGAGAAGGGCGCCGACGGCCTGATCCTGGTGGCCACCGGCGCGGGCGGCCACGCCGGCGTGCAGTCGCCGTTCGCGCTGGTGCAGGAGACCCGCGAGTGGTTCGACGGCCCGATCGCGCTGTCGGGCTCGATCGCCACCGGCGACGCGGTGCTCGCCGCGCAGGCGATGGGCGCGGACTTCGGCTACATCGGCTCGGCGTTCATCGCCACGAAGGAGGCGAACGCGTCCGAGGGCTACAAGAACGCGATCGTCGCCGGCACCGCGCAGGACATCGTCTACACGAACCTCTTCACCGGCGTGCACGGCAACTACCTGCGGCCGTCGATCGTGGCCGCGGGCCTCGATCCGGACAACCTGCCCGAGAGCGATCCGAGCAAGATGCAGTTCGGCTCGGGCGGCAGCGCGAAGAGCAAGGCCTGGCGGGACATCTGGGGCTGCGGCCAGGGCATCGGCGCGGTCAAGGAGGTGCCCACGGCCGGCGAGTACGTGGCGACGCTGATCCGCCAGTACGACGCGGCCCGCGCCCGGCTCGGGCTCGCGGTGCCGGAGCGCGCCGCAGCCTGAGCGGAGGGCGCCCGCGGGCGCCCCCCTCCCCCGGACCCCCCCCCCCCCCCCCACCCCCCTCCCCCCCCCCCCCGGCCCGCCGCGCGAACCGCCCCCCCCCGCCCCCCCCCGCCCGTCCATGATGCACCCTCCACCGCCGGCGCCACGCCTGTCAGG
>JBAXJZ010000375.1:0-4778 GCA_037137595.1 Burkholderiales bacterium
GCCGAGGTCCGACGCGATCTTCGCGATGAACAGCTCGGTGTAGTTCTGCCGGTGACCCTGGCGCTTCTGGTAGTGCTTGCGGCGACGCATCTTGAAGATGCGGACCTTGTCGTGACGACCGTGGGACAGGATCTTCGCCGAAACCGTTGCACCCGACACCAGCGGCGCGCCGACGGAGAGCTGTTCGCCCTCGCCGACCGCGAGCACCTGGTCGATCACGATCTCGGTTCCGACGTCCGCAGGTATCTGTTCTACTTTGAGTTTTTCGCCGGCGGAAACCTTGTACTGCTTTCCACCGGTTTTTATGACCGCGTACATGGGGAACCTCGAGTGGGATGACGTGCCCCGACGGACCGCGGGGCCCCCGCACCCCGCCCGCCCGGCTTGCACCGGACGCGCGAACGCGAACGCCCCCGAACCGCAGGGAACCCGAGAGTCTACGAAATCGTCAGCGTCGGGTCAACTCGAGGCCGGCATGCGACGCCCGTCGCTATAATCCAACGTCCAGGGCGAGCCCGCCGATCCGGCCGACCGCCTCCCACCCCCGTCCCGCCCTCGCCCGCCCCGTCGTGCCGACCCCTTCCCTGCCCGCCGCCGTCGTCGCCGACCTCGAGGCCATGGACCGCCTGATCGGCCAGCGGCTGCGCTCGGAGGTCGTGCTGGTCAACACGGTGGCCGACTACATCATCGGCTCAGGAGGCAAGCGCCTGCGGCCGGTGATGCTGCTGCTCGCGGCCCGCGCGCTGGGCTACGGCGAGCGTCCCGAGCACGCGGCGGCGCACCACGTGCTGCTCGCGACGGTGGTCGAGTTCATCCACACCGCGACGCTGCTGCACGACGACGTCGTCGACGAATCGGAGCTGCGGCGCGGGCGCCAGACGGCAAACGCCGCCTTCGGCAACGCGGCCTCGGTGCTGGTCGGCGACTTCCTCTATTCGCGCGCCTTCCAGATGATGGTCGAGGTCGACCGGATGGCGGTGATGCGCATCCTCGCCGACGCGACCAACACCATCGCCGAGGGCGAGGTCCTGCAGCTGATGAACTGCAACGACCCCGACGTCGACGAACAGCGCTACCTGCAGGTGATCCGCTACAAGACGGCGCGGCTGTTCGAGGCCGCCTGCCGGCTCGGCGCCGTGCTCTGCGACGCGACGCCCGAGGTCGAGGAAGCGGCCGCCGAGTTCGGCCGCCGCATCGGCACCGCGTTCCAGCTGATCGACGACGTGCTCGACTATTCGGGCGTCACGGCGGACATCGGCAAGAACGTCGGCGACGACCTGCGCGAGGGCAAGCCCACGCTGCCGCTGATCCACGTGATGCGGCACGGCGACGAGCAGGCGCGCGAGCTGGTCCGCGCGGCGATCCGCGAGGGCCACACCGATCGCTTCGAGACGATCATGGCCGCGATCGACGCCACCGGCGCGCTCGACTACGCGCGTCGGCGTGCGCGCGAGGAGGTCGAGGCGGGGCGGGCGGCGCTGCGGTGCTTCCCCGATTCCGAGCATCGCCGGACGCTGCTCGCGCTCGCCGAGCACGCGATCGACCGGGACCGCTGACCGCCTCGTGCGCCGGCCGCTCGGCCGACGCCCCGGACCGCCGACGACCGCATCGACCCGACGTTCACCGCCCCGGGATCGCGAACGGCTCGCGGGCCGGGCAGGTCCCGTCGCGGGCGGAGGGCGCGCGCTCCCACCATCGGCCGCGCATCGCGTCGGTCCCCCTGGACACGTAGTCGCGCGCGAGCCACTGCTCGATCTCGGCCAGCACCGCAGGAAAGGCCGCGGCGAGGTGATCGCGCTGGTCCGCGTCCATGAACACCAGGTCGGGACGGGCACGACGCAGTTCAGCGGGCAGCCGCTCGATCTGCGAGGGCAGGTACGCACCCCAGAACACGGCGTTGGTGGCCATCGCCCGGCGCAGCCCGGTCGCCGCCTGCAGTCCGTTCTGGTCGCCGATCGTCACCGAGGTGCCGCACGCGGGCGTCGCGGCCCGCCCGAGTTCGCGCGCGGTCGCCTTGACGGCCCGGGTGTCGGCGGAGTACGGCCAATCGGTACCGCGCCACAGCTTCCACGCGACATGCCCGGCGAACACTGCGAGACCGGCCGCGCAGACCGCGACCGCCACCCGCGACGCCCACCGCGAGCGGCCGACCTCGCCCCAGGCGGCCGCACATCCCGCGGCCGCCAGCACCCCCATGGGCCACACCAGCAGCAGCATGTGGTAGCCCCACCACGAGAACTTCTGCGCGACGATCATCGCGAGACCCGCGACCCACCAGGCGATCGCCCCGGCGACGAGGCGGGCCAGCGTCGAGCGCGGCGCGCGCCAGGCACCGACGACCGCGAGCAGGATGGCCGGCCACATCGGCAGCGTCGCCGTGCCGAGCCAGGTCATCGACGCGACCAGGCGTCGCCACGGCGCGCGCTCGGTGGCCGTCATCGCGAGCCGCGGATAGTCGAAGTTGGTCCACCAGAAGGCGTCCCAGGTGCCGTTCGCCGCGAACCACGCGAGCGTCGGCAGCCAGACGAGCGCGACGCCGGCGGTCGCCCACGCGAGCGCCGCGACGAGGTGGCGCACCGGCAGGCGGTCGGCACGCATCCGCGCGACGAACACCGCTGCGGCGATCGCCACCGGCACCGGCGCCAGCACCAGCTTCAGCAGCGAGACACCACCCGCGAGCAGCCCGATCGCGAACCACCGGCCGCGGGCCGGCAGGCCGGGCGCCTCGGGGCGCAGCGCCAGCATCAGGATCGCGGTCAGCGGCAGCGCCACCCATTCCTCGATCTGCGCGACCTGGCTGGTGCCCGAGCGCAGCCACACGACGCCGAGCGTGAACGGCACGGCCGCGAGCCAGATCGCCGAGGCGGCGGGCGCGACCATGCGCACGACGAGCGCGGCGGTGGCGGCGGCCGCGCACATCCACGCGGCATAGCCGATCAGCACCCGATCCCAGCCCGGGCCCAGCGCCGCCTGGATCGCGGCGTACAGCGCGAAGATCCCCGGCTGCTTGTTGTCCCACACGTCCACGTACAGCCGCGCGCCGCCCAGCATCTCGGCCGCGTAGTCCAGGAACAGCGTCTGGTCCGTCCCCGGACGGAACACCAGCGCGATCGGCACCAGCAGCAGGGCCGCCGCGAACGCCAGCGCCCAGCGCCCCATCTCGCCGCCGCGCCCTTCGCCGCTCCGCTCCATGCCGGCTGCCCGCGTCACGCCCATCGCGCGTCCCGCCTCAGCGGCCACGCCGACCCCAGGTGTAGAACGACGACGTCGTGTAGTTCCACACCGCGCCCACCAGGATCCCCAGCAGCGCCGCCACCACCCAGCCCTGCCGCTGCTCCGAGAACAGCCAGTCCGCGATCCCCACGTTGGCCACCGCGCCCAGGCTGCACACCAGCATGAACACCAGCAGCCCACGCACCGCCGCCGCCCCCTTGAGCTTCGCGTCGCGGTACGTCAGCGCGTTGTTCAGGTAGAAGTTGAACACCATCGCCACGCCGCTGGCGATCGCCTGGCCCGCCGCGAAGCTCGCCAGCCCGCTGCGGAACACCCCCGTCAGCACCGCCATGTGCACCAGCACGCCCAGCCCGCCGATCATCGCGAACGACAGGAACCTCACCGGCACCCACCGCCCGACCATCTTGTCGAGCAGCAGCATCCCGAAGTCCCACGCCACCCGGCTGTCCAGCTTGCTCTCGCCCGCCAGCCGCTCCCGGAACCGGTACGGCACCTCCGCGAACTTCAGCGGCCCCGGGCTCGACGCGAACAGATCCACCAGGATCTTGAACCCCAGCGACGACAGGTTGCGCACCGCCCCCATGAACGCCTCGCGCCGCACCATGAAGAACCCGCTCATCGGATCCTTCAGCCCCTCCGGCACCACCACGCGGCTCACACGCGTCGCGAACCGGCTGATCCGCGCCCGCCCCTCGTCCCATTCCCCGATCCCGCCGCCCGACACGTACCGGCTGCCTACCGCCACGTCCACGCCCTGCTCGCGGATCACCCTTACCATCTCCGGCAGGATCGTCTCGTCGTGCTGCAGGTCCGCGTCCATCACCGCCACCAGCGGCGCGGACGTCGCCAGCACCCCCTCCACGCACGCCGACGACAACCCCCGCCGACCGATCCGGTGCAGCACCCGCACCCGCGGATCGCGGCGCCCGATATCGCGCACCGCCTCGGCCGTGCCGTCCGGCGAATCGTCGTCGACGAACACCACCTCCCACGCCAGCCCCGCCAGCGTCGCCTCCAGCCGCCTCACCAGTTCGCCCACGTTCTCCCGCTCGCGGTACGTCGGCACCACGATCGACAGTTCCGGCGCCGCAGGGGTCGGGTGGCCGGCCGGCGACGATTCGGGGGCTGCCGCGGTCGGTATCGAGGCGGCGGCGAAGGACATCTCGGCAGCGGACGAAGGTGGCATCGTGGCGGGTCGGGGCGGGGCCCGACGGAGCGTTTCGGGGGATGCGCCAGGCGCGGCGCGGCGGCGGGCACCTGCCCGGCGGCGCGCTGTGCGCGTCTGCTGGGGCCGGGCTCGGCGAGGCCAGTGTACCCCCCGGTTTCGTGGGCACGGTGCCCACTTCATCACGTTCGGCGCGCGTGTCCGACCGGCCTGCGTGAAGGACTGCGCCGTGATCCGCCGGTCGGGCCCCGGAGCAGCCGGCTGGCGAGCGAGACGGCGGTCTGCTATACTCTCCGACTCTCTCGCGGCGGCACCGTCGCGGGAATCGGGGTGTAGCTTAGCCTGGTAGAGCGCTACGTTCGGGACGTAGAGGCCGGAG
>JBAXJZ010000376.1:0-4773 GCA_037137595.1 Burkholderiales bacterium
GATGAACTTCCTGCTGCACGACGTGCTGGGCGGCGGCGGCATGGCCTCGCTGCGGACCGACAACCTCGCGAAGTGCTACGCGCAGGTGCTGCTGCAGATGGACGTGCCGGTGCCCGACGGCGTCGGCGCCTGACCCGATCCCTGAACACGAACGAAGGAGGAGACCCCGTGCCCATCGACGTCGCCACGCTGAAGGCCTGGCCGTTCCAGCCGATCGAGCAGCGCTACACCCATCGCGACACCATCCTCTACGCGCTGGGCCTGGGCATCGGCCAGGACCCGCTGGACCCGGTCCAGCTGCGCTACACCTACGAGGACGGCCTGCAGGCGCTGCCGACGATGGCCGTGGTGCTGGGCTCGCCGGGTTTCTTCGCGAAAGACCCGCGCACCGGCATCGACTGGGTGAAGCTGCTGCACGGCGAGCAGGAACTGGAGCTGCACGCGCCGCTGCCCGCGGAGGCGACGGTCACCGGGCTCACGAAGGTCACGCGGCTGGTCGACAAGGGCGCGGGCAAGGGCGCGCTGATGTACTCGGAGCGCGTCATCACCGACGCGAACACCGGCACGAAGCTCGCCACCAGCCGCAGCGTGTCGTTCATGCGCGGCGACGGCGGCTTCACGGCGAACGGCCAGCCCTCCGACGACGCGCCGCCCGCCCGGCCCGCCACGCCCGACACCCCGCCCGACACCGTCTTCGAATGGAAGACCCGCCCCGAGGCCGCGCTCGTCTACCGGCTCTCCGGCGACTACAACCCGCTGCACGCCGACCCCAAGGTCGCCACCGCCGCGGGCTTCAAGGCGCCGATCCTGCACGGCCTGTGCTCGTTCGGCGTCACCGGCTGGGCGCTGGTCAGCGCGGTCTGCGGCGGCGACGCCTCGAAGCTCACCTCGATTGGCACGCGCTTCACGTCGCCGGTCTATCCGGGCGAGACGCTGCGGGTCGAGATCTGGAGGAACGGCGCTGCGGTGCAGTTCCGAACCCGCGCGGTCGAGCGCGACATCGTGGTGCTGAGCCACGGCACCGCGACGATCGGCTGACGATTCGACGAAGAAGAAGGGAGAACGACACCATGTCGATGCTGAAGGACAAGGTCGTGATCGTGACCGGCTCCGGCCGGGGCATCGGTCGCGACATCGCGATGATGATGGCGGCCCACGGCGCGAAGGTCGTGGTCAACGACCCGGGCGTGTCGGCGACCGGCGAGGGCAAGGACGAGGGCCCGGCCGCGCAGGTGGTCGAAGAGATCCGCAAGGCCGGCGGCACCGCGGTCGCGAACACCGACTCGGTCGCCGAGTGGGAGTCGGCCAACCGGATCGTGAAGACCGCGGTCGAGGCGTTCGGCACGGTTCACGCGGTGGTCAACAACGCGGGCATCCTGCGCGACCGGATCTTCCACAACATGTCGGTCGACGAGTGGAAGGCGGTGATCGACGTCCACCTGAACGGCTCGTTCTACATGGCCAAGGCCGTGGCGGCGATCTTCAAGAGCGAGGAGCGCGGCGCCTTCGTGCACATGACCTCCACCTCGGGCCTGATCGGCAACTTCGGGCAGGCGAACTACGCGGCGGCCAAGCTCGGCATCGTCGGCCTGTCGAAGTCGATCGCGCTCGACATGGCGCGCTTCAAGGTCCGCTCGAACTGCATCTCGCCGTTCGCCTGGAGCCGGCTGATCGGCACCATCCCGTCGGACACGCCCGAGCAGCAGGCGCGGCTCGCGCGGATGCAGGCGATGGAGACGGCGAAGATCGCGCCACTCGCGGTCTACCTGTGCAGCGACCAGGCGGAGAAGGTCAGCGGCCAGATCTTCGCGGTCCGCGCCAACGAGATCTTCCTGATGGGCCAGAGCCGTCCGATCCGCTCGGTCCACCGCGGCGAGGGCTGGACGCCCGAGACGGTCGCGAACCACGCGATCCCCGCGATGGAGAAGAGCTTCTACCCGCTCGAGCGCTCGGGCGACGTCTTCAACTGGGACCCCATCTGATGGTTCCCCCCGAAGCGCCTTCGGCGCCTCCCCCCAGGGGGCACCGCCAGCGGCCCGGCGAAGCCGGCTCCGCTGTGGCCACCCGCTCGCCCGGCGACATGCGACTCGGCGTGCCGCCCTCGCACTGGAGTTCCTGAATGACTTCTTCGTTTGGCATCCTCTCGGTCGGCGCGTACCTGCCGCGCGCCCGCATGCAGCGCAAGGCCGTCGCCGCGGCCAACGGCTGGTTCGCGCCGGGCCTCAAGGGCCTGGGCAAGGGCGAGCGCACGATCGGCAACTGGGACGAGGACACGATCACGATGGCGGTCGAGGCCGCCCGCGACTGCCTCGGCGACCTGGACCGCACAGGCCTGAAGCAGCTGGTGCTGGCCTCCACCACCCATCCCTTCGACGACCGGCAGAACGCGACCGTCGTCGCCACCGCGCTGCACCTGCCGAGCGCGCTGCGCACGTCCGACGCCGCCGGCAGCCTGCGCGCCGGCACCGGCGCGCTGATCGCCGCGCTCGAGGGCCGCGACCGTGCGCTCGTGATCGCCTCCGACATGCGCCGCGCCAAGGCCGGCAGCACGCAGGAGATGCAGTACGGCGACGGCGCGGCCGCCGTGCTGGTCGGCGAGGGCACGCCGCTGGCCACGCTCGTCGGTTCGCACACCGAGTCGGTCGACTTCGTCCACCAGTACCGGATGCACGACCGCAACAGCGACTACGGCTGGGAGGAGCGCTGGATCCGCGACGAGGGCTACCTGAAGCTCGTGCCGCGGGCGGTCGGCGCGCTGCTCAAGCGCTGCGGGGTCGAGCCGTCGGCCGTCGCCCATTTCGTGATGCCGGGCACGCTCTCGAAGGTGCAGGCGGCGGTCGCGAAGAAGTGCGGCTTCGCCGAGACCGCCGTCCGCGATCCGCTGGGCGCCACGGTCGGCGACACCGGCGCCGCGCATCCGCTGCTGATGCTGGCCGCAGCCCTGGACGACGCGAAGCCGGGCGACAAGGTGCTGGTCGCCGGCTTCGGCGAGGGCTGCGACGTGCTGCTGCTCGAGGTGGGGCAGGGCGCGTCGGCCGCGAAGCGCGGCTTCCGGGGCGCGCTGGCGGACCGCCGCGAGGAGTCGAACTACATGCGGTGGCTGAGCTTCACCGGCACGATCGACCTGGAGCGCGGCATGCGCGCCGAGGTCGACAAGGCCACTGCGATGACCGTGCTCTACCGGAACCGCGACATGATCGAGGGGCTGGTGGGCGGCAAGTGCCGGTCCTGCGGCACCGTGCAGTTCCCGAGGCAGCGCTACTGCGTGAACCCGGCCTGCAACGCGCTCGACAGCCAGGACGACTACGTGTTCAGCGAGCGGACCGGCAAGGTCCTGTCCTACACCGCCGACGGCCTGACCTACAGCCCCGACCCGCCGACCTACTTCGGCATGGTGCAGGTCGACGGCGGCGGGCGCATGCTGATGGACTTCACCGAGGTCGATCCGGCCTCGATGGACGTGGGTCTCCCGGTGAAGATGGTGTTCCGGATCAAGGACGCGGACCCCAACCGGGGGTTCGTGCGGTACTTCTGGAAAGCGGCGCCGGCGCGCGGCTGACGACGGACGAGGAGAACGACATGGCGAGCGGAATCAAGGACAAGGTGGTCATCCTCGGGATGGGCTGCTCCAAGTTCGGCGAGCGCTGGGACGCGAACGCCCAGGACCTGATGGTCGAGGCCTTCGAGGAGGCGCTGAAGGACGCGGGCATCGAGCGCAAGCAGATCGACGCGGCCTGGCTGGGTACCGCGATCGAGGAGCAGCACCTCGGCAAGTCGGCCGTGCCGCTGGCGATGACGCTGCGGCTGCCCTACATCCCGGTGACCCGCGTGGAGAACTACTGCGCGACCGGCACCGAGGCGCTGCGCGGCGCGGTCTACGCGGTGGCCTCGGGCGCGGCGGACATCGCGCTGGCGCTGGGCGTGGAGAAACTGAAGGACACCGGCTATGGCGGCCTGCCGCAGCGCAGTCGCGGTGCGCTGAACGACCTGTTCTGGCCGAACCTGTCGGCGCCGGGCTCGTTCGCGCAGCTGGCCGCGGCCTACCGCGCCAAGCACGGCGCGAACAAGGACGACCTGAAGCGCGCGATGGCGCACATCTCGGTCAAGTCGCACGCGAACGCCGCGAAGAACGCGAAGGCGCACCTGCGCAACGCGATCACCGAGGAGGACGTGCTGAAGGCGCCGATGATCGCCGAGCCGCTGGGCCTGTACGACTGCTGCGGCGTGTCCGACGGCTCGGCCTGCGCGATCGTCACCACGCCCGACATCGCGCGCGGGCTGGGCAAGAAGGACCTGGTCGCGGTCAAGGCGCTGCAGCTCGCGGTCTCGAACGGCGAGGAGGTGCAGTTCGACAAGTGGGACGGCTCGTACTTCGCGACCACGCGCGTCGCCGCCGCCCGCGCCTACAGGGAGGCCGGCATCACCAAGCCGCGCGACCAGGTCTCGCTGGTCGACGTGCACGACTGCTTCTCGGTCACCGAGCTGGTCACCATGGAGGACCTGCAGCTGTCGGCCGAGGGCACCGCGATCAAGGACGTGCTCGACGGCTTCTATGACGCCGACGGCAAGGTGCCCTGCCAGATCGACGGCGGCCTCAAGTGCTTCGGCCACCCGATCGGCGCGTCGGGCCTGCGGATGGTCTACGAGATGTACCTGCAGCTGACCGGCCGCGCCGGCGACCGGCAGCGACCGGCGCCGGTCTGGGGCATGACGCACAACCTCGGCGGCTTCCCGAGCCAGAACGTCTCGTCCGTGACGATCGTCGGGCAATAC
>JBAXJZ010000377.1:0-4758 GCA_037137595.1 Burkholderiales bacterium
CAATATGTGGCAACTCTCAGAGGGCGTCAGCCACCAGCCGTTGGAGAGATCGCTGCGGCGCGTGGTGCAGATGTGCTTGAGCCTGTCGGGTGCTATAGAAGATGCACGACGTCAAAAACCCGGAAA
Source organism: Burkholderiales bacterium (assembly GCA_037137595.1). Taxonomy (GTDB): domain Bacteria; phylum Pseudomonadota; class Gammaproteobacteria; order Burkholderiales; family Burkholderiaceae_E; genus UBA4615. The sequence continues at coordinate 127 of JBAXJZ010000377.1, forward strand.
CGTACGAAACTCCAGAGCGTCGTGCTCCTGGAGCAGCGCGTCCGAGACGCCGTCGAACTCGGTGGGCCGCACGCCGAAGCGCTCGCACAGCTCGCGGTTGAACACGGCCGCCGCCTTCACCCAGCGCCCGTCCAGCCAGAGCGCGGCGTAGCCGTGATCGTGGAACACGTCGGTGCCGCCGAGCGCGCGGCGCAGCTTCTCGGTGTTCAGGTGGTTGGTGACGTCGGCCAGCCCCACCGCGGCCGGGATGCCCGCGGCGCGGGCCGCGGCCGCGAGCAGCCCCGCCTTGGGCACGCACCAGTTGCGTCCGCTCGCGGCGACCGCGCTCGCGCGGTAGTCGGCGCGCTCGCGGGTGCAGGAGAACGGGTCGTAGCGGATCCGGTCGCGGACCGCGTAGAACAGCCGCACCGCCCGCTCGCGCGGGGACTCCGCACTGCCGATCGCCGCCGCCGCGAACGCGCGGACCTCGGGATGGTCCGCATCGAGCAGCGCCGCCGCACCGCGGCAGCGCTCGACGAACTCGGGGCCGGCCGCGTCGGCCGGCACGCCCCGCGGCGGCCCCTCGGGCACCGTCAGGCCACGCCGTTCTTGCGGAACCACGCGGTCGCGCGCTTCCAGCCGTCCTCGGCCGCGTCCTTGCGGAAGCTCGGCCGGTAGTCGGCGTGGAACGCGTGCGGCGCGTCGGGATACACGACGAACTCGCTCGCCTTCGCGGCCGGGCTGCCGGCGGCCAGCCGGGTCTTCATCTCGTCGACGGTCGAGACCGGGATGCCCGCGTCCGCGCCGCCGTACAGGCCCAGCACCGGCCCCTTCAGGTTGAGCGCGGCCTCGTAGGGATGGAAGGGGTTGGCCGGGCTGGTCGGCCCGGTGAGCCGGCCGTACCAGGCCACACCCGCCTTCACCTTCGGGTTGTGCGCGGCGTACAGCCAGGTGATCCGGCCGCCCCAGCAGAAGCCGGTGATGCCGAGCTTCTCGCGGTCGCCGCCGTTGGTGTTGGCGAACGCGACGGTGGCGTCCAGGTCCGCCATCACCTGCGCGTCGGTGATCCTGGGCACCAGCTCGCCGGTGATCTGGCCGACGGTCGCGTAGGCCTGCGGATCGCCGAAGCGGAAGTACAGCTCGGGCGCCACCGCATGCCAGCCCGCGCGGGCGAAGCGGCGGCAGACGTCCTTGATGTGCTCGTGCACGCCGAAGATCTCCTGCACGACCACGATGGTCGGCGCGCCCGACACGCCCGCGGGCGCGGCGAAGTAGCCGGGCATCGTGCGGCCGTCCCGGGTGGGGATCAGCACGTCGCCGGCGCGCAGGCCGGTGGCGGGCGTGGTGATGGTCTGCGCGAGCAGGTCGCCGGTGGGCGCCACCGAGACCGCGAAGCCGGCGGCGGCCGAGCCGGCCAGGAAACCGCGGCGGTTCAGGCGGGCGGGGGGAACGAGCGAGTCGAGGTCGGCACGCGCGGCGGCGTCGAGGCCGGCGCTGCGGAGGGAATCGTCCAAGGAAGAACTCCTCTGTTATCGTCGGGCGGGGGTCGACGTCCGGCTCGTCCCGAGGGACGGGCCGGCGGCGATCGTAACCCGATCGACACGAATTCCTCCTCCTAGGCCGACCTCCGAGTCGGGTCACCGCCCGCCCCACGCCGCCCGCGATGCTCAGGCACCCCGACGATCCCTGGTCCTCGACCGCGACCGCCCGCGGCGACGCGGCCGCGCTGCTCGCGGCCTCGCACGGCAATCCCTTCGCGGTGCTGGGCCCGCACGAGCTGCCCGACGGCGGCCGGGTGGTCCGGTGCCTGCGCCCGGGCGCAGGCTCGGTCGACGTGGTCGACGCCGCGGGCCGGCCCGCCGGCACGCTCGCGCGGCTCGAGGGCGACCTGTTCGCCGGCCGCGTCGCGCTGCCCGGCGACGGCCGCGACTACCGGCTGCGCGTGGACGGCGGCGCGCCGGTCGACGATCCGTACCGCTTCGGGTTCGTGCTCGGCGAGCTCGACCTGCACCTGCTCGCGCAGGGCACGCACTGGCGCGCGTGGCGCGTGCTGGGCGCGCAGGCGCGTGTCGTCGACGGCATCGCCGGCACGGCCTTCGCGGTCTGGGCGCCGAACGCGCGCCGCGTGTCGGTGGTCGGCCCCTTCGTCGGCTGGGACGGCCGCGCGCTGCCGATGCGCCGACGCCTCGAGGCCGGCGTCTGGGAGCTCTTCGTCCCCGGCCTGCCCGCGGGCACGCTCTACAAGTACGAACTGCTGGGCGCCGACGGGCGCACCGTGCTCAAGGGCGACCCGTACGCGCGCCGCGCCGAGCCGCCGCCGGCCACCGCGTCGCGCGTCGTGCATGAGTCGCCCTTCGCGTGGACCGACGAGGCGTGGCTCGCCGAGCGCGAACGCCGGCAGTCGCGCAACGCGCCGATGGCGGTCTACGAGGTCCACGCCGGCTCGTGGATGCGCCACCCCGACGGCCGCTCGCACGGCTGGGCCGAACTCGCGGACGAGCTCGTGCCCTACGCGAAGCGCCTCGGCTTCACGCACCTCGAGCTGATGCCGGTCGCCGAGCATCCGTTCGGCGGATCCTGGGGCTACCAGCCGACCGCGCTCTACGCGCCCACCGCCCGCTGGGGCGAGCCCGACGACCTGCGCGCCTTCATCGACCGCGCCCACGCCGAGGGCCTGGGCGTGATCCTCGACTGGGTGCCCGCGCACTTCCCCGACGACGCCCACGGCCTCGTCGCCTTCGACGGCACGCCGCTCTACGAACACGCCGATCCCCGCGTGGGGCGGCACGCCGACTGGGGCACGCTGGTCTACGACTTCGGGCGCACGGAAGTCGTCAACTTCCTGATCGCCAACGCGCTCTACTGGCTGCACGAGTTCCACATCGACGGCCTGCGGGTCGATGCGGTCGCCTCGATGCTCTACCTCGACTACAGCCGACCCGCCGGGTCGTGGCGGCCGAACGTGCACGGCGGGCGCGAGAACCTCGAGGCGGTCGACTTCCTGAAGCGGCTCAACGAGAAGGTCTACGAGGAGGTGCCCGGCGCGGTGACGATCGCCGAGGAATCGACCGCGTGGCCCGGCGTCTCGCGGCCGACCTGGCTGGGCGGCCTGGGCTTCGGCTACAAGTGGAACATGGGCTGGATGAACGACACGCTGGCCTACGTCCGCGAGGACCCGGTCCACCGCGCGTGGCACCACGGCCGCATCACCTTCGGGCTGATGTATGCGTTCGCCGAGAACTTCGTGCTGCCGCTCTCGCACGACGAGGTCGTGCACGGCAAGGGCTCGCTGCTGGGCAAGATGCCGGGCGACGACTGGCAGCGCTTCGCGACGCTGCGGGCCTACCTCGCGTTCATGTGGACCCAGCCGGGCAAGAAGCTGCTGTTCATGGGCGGCGAGTTCGGCCAGCGCCGCGAGTGGCACCACGACCGCGAGCTCGACTGGTTCCTGCTCGGCGACCCGACGCACGGCGCGCTGCACCGCGGGCTGCAGGCCTGCGTGGGCGACCTGAACCGGCTCTATGCCGGGCTGCCGGCGCTGCACGCGAACGACTGCGAGTCGCGCGGCTTCGAGTGGATCGACTGCCAGGACGTGGCGCACAGCGTGGTCGCGTGGCTGCGGTTCGGCGCCACGCCCGACGACTGCGTGATGGTGGCCTGCAACTTCACGCCGGTGCCGCGCCCCGGCTACCGGCTCGGCGTGCCGCGGGGCGGCCGCTGGGCCGAGGTGATGAACACCGACTCGAGCGCCTACGGCGGGTCCGGCCTCGGCAACCTCGGCGGCGTCGACGCGGACGCGCAGCCGTGGCACGGGCGGCCCTGCTCGGTGGCGCTGACCCTGCCGCCGCTGTCCGTCGTGGTGCTGCGGCCGACGGCGGACGGGACCGACGTCGACGCGGGGTCCGACGGGAGCGCGGAGGTCGACGACGCGAACGCCCCTCGGGCGGCCTCGAATCGCGAACCCGGGCGATGAGCGCCCCGCCCCGCCTCGAGCCCGGTCGCGCGGGCCCGCTCGGCGCGCACGCCGACGGCGACGGCGTGAACGTCGCGGTCTTCTCGCGTCACGCGACGCGCATCGAGCTCTGCCTGTTCGACGACGCCGGCACCGCCGAGCTCGCGCGCATCGAGCTGCCCGCGCGCACCGGCGACGTCTTCCACGGCCGGTTGCCCGGCGCGCGACCGGGGCTCGTCTACGGCCTGCGCGCCCACGGCCCGTACGCGCCGCGCGACGGCCACCGGTTCAACCCGAACAAGCTGCTGCTCGACCCGCACGCGCGCGAGCTGGTCGGCGGGTTCCGCTGGAACGACGCGGTGCTCGGCTACACCGCGGGCGACCCGGACGGCACCTTCTCCTACGACGTCCGCGACAGCGCGCCCTTCGTGCCGAAGGCGCGCGTGGCGACGCCCGCGACGCCCCGGCCGGACCGGCCGCCCAGGCCCGGCCGCCCGTGGGGCGAGACGGTGCTCCACGAGCTGCACGTCAAGGGCTTCTCGATCGCGAACCCCGCGGTGCCGCCGGCGCTGCGCGGCACGATCGAGGGCCTCGCGCATCCCGCCTCGATCGCCCACCTCGAACGGCTCGGCGTCACCGCGGTCGAGCTGCTGCCGGTGGCCGCATGGCTCGACGAGCTGCACCTCGTGCGGCGCGGGATG
>JBAXJZ010000378.1:0-4748 GCA_037137595.1 Burkholderiales bacterium
GCGGCGCGGCCGCACCTCGCGCACCGCCGAGCGCGCGGGCGCGCGGCCCGCCTCGCGGACCGGGCCGGGCGGCACGGCGGCGGTCGTCGGCCGGTCGGGCGTCTTCTTCGGCCCCACGCTCACCTGCACCGCCCAGCCGTCCGGGTGGCGCAGCCACAGGCCGTCGGGCGTGCCGAACGGATGCGGGTCGATGCGCTCGGCGCCGCATCCGGCGGCCCGCGCGGCGATCGCCTCGAGCTCGCCCTCGAAGCACGAGAAGCTCAGGAACTGCAGCGTCTTGCGGCCGGGCGCCGCGTGGATCGTGGCCCACGGCGACGGCGGTCCGCCGAAGGTGTGCAGGTCGAGCCGGTCACCGCTGCGCCGCACGTCCAGGCCGAAGGCGCGGTGGAAGCGCTCGGCGGCGTCGAGGTCGGGAACCGTGGTGACGAAGCGGGACAGCGAATGGACCGCGAGCGCGCCGGCGCGGCGCGCGGGCCCTGCGGAGGGTTCGGGCATCGGGTGTCTCCTCGGCCGGCCCGGTGTCCGGGCGCGTGCTCGTCTCGCGTGAGCGGCCGACTATACGGTGCCGCCGCGCCGGAGCGCAAACGCGGGGCCTGCCCGACGCGCGTCGTCAGTGCGCCTGCTCCCAGTTCGGCCCGGACCCCACCTCGGCGAGCAGCGGCACCGCCAGCGGCAGCACGCCGGCCATCCGCTTCGGCAGCTCCTCGCGCAGCACGTCGAGTTCGCCCTCGGGCACCTCGAGCACCAGCTCGTCGTGGACCTGCAGCACCAGTCTCGAGGCGAGCCGCGTCTCGTCCAGCCAGCGCTGCACCTCGACCATCGCGAGCTTCACGATGTCGGCGGCCGTGCCCTGCAGCGGCGCGTTGATCGCCTGCCGCTCGGCGCCGGCGCGGCGCGGGCCGTTGGGCGAGTTGATCTCGGGCAGCCACAGCCGGCGGCCGAGCACCGTCTCGACGTACCCCTTCTCCTTGGCCATCGCCCGGGTCGTGTCCATGTAGCGCCGCACCCCCGGATAGCGCGCGAAGTAGCGCTCGATCCAGTTCTTCGCCGCGTCGCGCTCGATGCCCAGCTGCGCGGCCAGCCCGAAGGCGCTCATGCCGTAGATCAGCCCGAAGTTGATCGTCTTCGCATAGCGCCGCTGCTCGGAGGAGACCTCGTCCGGCGCCACGCCGAACACCTCGGACGCGGTGGCACGGTGGACGTCCATCCCCTCGGCGAACGCACGCAGCAGGTTCGCGTCCTCCGACAGGTGGGCCATGATCCGCAGCTCGATCTGCGAATAGTCCGCCGAGACGATCACGCTGCCCGGCGGCGCGACGAAGGCCTCGCGGATGCGACGCCCCTCGGCGGTGCGGACCGGGATGTTCTGCAGGTTCGGGTCGTTCGACGACAGCCGTCCGGTGATCGCGGTGGCCTGCGAGAAGCTGGTGTGCACCCGGCCGGTCCGCGGGTTCACCATCCGCGGCAGCTTGTCGGTGTAGGTGGACTTGAGCTTGGACGCCGCCCGGTACTCGAGCAGGATCTTCGGCAGCGGATAGTCCTCGGCGAGCTTGGCGAGCACGTCCTCGTCGGTGGACGGCGCGCCGCTCATCGTCTTCTTGACCACCGGCAGCTTCAGCGTGCCGAACAGGATCTCGCCGAGCTGCTTGGGCGAGCCCAGGTTGAACGGCTGCCCGGCAGCCTCGTGCGCGGCCCGCTCGAGCTCGACCAGCTTCGCGCCGAGCTCGTCGGACTGCTTCGCCAGCAGCGGCGCGTCGATCAGGATGCCGTTGCGCTCCATCCGCTGCAGCACCACCGAGGTGGGCATCTCGATGCGCGCATAGACGTCGAGCAGTTTCGCGTCGGCCTGCACCTGCGGAAACAGCACGGTGTGCAGCTGCATCGTGACCTCGGCGTCCTCGGCCGCGTACTCGGTGGCGCGCTCGACGGGCACCTGCTCGAAGCCGATCTGCCTGGCGCCCTTGCCGGCCACCTCCTCGTAGGTGATCGTGCGCCGGCCGAGGTGCCGCTCGGCCAGCGCATCCATGCCGTGGGAGCGGTGGGCCTCGACCACGTAGGACTGCAGCATCGTGTCGTGCTCGATGCCGCGCAGCGCGATGCCGTGGTTGGCGAGCACGTGGGCGTCGTACTTGAGGTTCTGCCCCACCTTCTTCCGCTCGGGGCTCTCCAGCCAGGGCCGCAGTCGCTCGAGCACGGCCTCGCGGTCGAGCTGGTCGGGCGCGCCGGCGTAGCGGTGCGCGAGCGGCACGTAGCAAGCGACGTAGGGCTCGACCGACAGCGACAGGCCGACGATCTCGGCCGCCATCGGGTCCAGCGACGTGGTCTCGGTATCGAAGGCCACCAGCGGCGCGGCCTCGATGCGCGCGATCCAGCGCGCGAGCGCGGCCTCGTCCGCGACACAGTCGTACTCGACCGGGCGGGCGGGCGCCGCGGGCGGGACCGGCGCCGCGCCGTCGACGGGCGCATCCGGATCCGATGCGGCCGCGCCGGGACCGGCGGCCGGCGTCGCGGCGACGGCGGGCGCGCCGCGGCCCCGCATCTCGTCGATCATCGACTTCATCTCGTAGCGCTCGAACAGCGCGCGCAGCGTGTCGCCGTCCTCGGGCTGCAGCACCAGGCTCGCCTCGATCGACTCGAGGTGCCCGGCGAGGTCGCAGTCGGTCTTGATCGTGACCAGCGCGCGCGCGGTCGGCAGCCAGCCCAGTGCCGCACGCAGGTTCTCGCCGACCACGCCGCCGATCGACGGCGCCGCCGCGATCACGCCGTCGAGCGAGCCGTGCTCGGAGAGCCACTTCACCGCGGTCTTCGGGCCCACCTTCGGCACGCCGGGCACGTTGTCGACCGCGTCGCCCACCAGGGTCAGGTAGTCGACGATCCGCTCGGGCGGCACGCCGAACTTCGCGATCACGCCGTCGCGGTCCATCGGCTGCGGCGCCTCGCCCTGCCGGGTCATGGTGTCGACCAGCGTCACGTGGCCGTTGACCAGCTGTGCGAGGTCCTTGTCGCCGGTGGCCACCACCGTGCGCAGCCCCTGGCGCCACGCGCGCTCGGTCAGCGTGCCGATCACGTCGTCGGCCTCGATGCCGGACACGTGCAGCAGCGGCCAGCCCATCGCGCGGACCATCTCGTGGATCGGCGGGATCTGCGCCCGCAGGTCGTCGGGCGTGGCCGCGCGGTTCGCCTTGTACTGGTCGAACAGGTCGTCGCGGAAGGTCCTGCCCGGTGCGTCGAACACCACGGCCGCATACCGCACGTCGCCCGCCAGTTTGCGGTCGGCCCGCAGCCTGCGTAGCATCGACACGACCCCCCGGATCGCGCCCGTGGGCTCGCCCGCGCGGGTGCGCAGGTCGGGCAGCGCATGGAACGCGCGGTACAGGTAGCTCGACCCGTCCACCAGCAGAAGCGTGGGTTCAGAAGACATGACGTTCCGGAAGAAGGTGCCCCAGCTGAGGGCGATCGCGCAGCCCGAACGCTCGACGGCGGTGAAGGCGCGCGAGTCCTGGCACGTGCTCGGGATTATTTCAGAGTTCGTCGAGGCGACCGAGAAGCTCGCAGACGTGCGCCCCGCGGTCTCGATCTTCGGCAGCGCCCGGATCAAGCCGGGCACCTTCTGGTACGAGCGCACCGTCGAGGTGGCCCGGCTGCTGTCGGATTCCGGCTTCGCGGTGATCTCGGGCGGCGGCCCCGGCATCATGGAAGCCGCCAACAAGGGCGCGTTCGACGGCAAGTCGGCCTCGGTGGGCCTGAACATCCAGCTGCCCTTCGAGTCGAGCGGCAACCCCTACCAGGACATCTCGCTCAACTTCCGCCACTTCTTCGCGCGCAAGGTCGCGTTCGCGAAGTACGCGAGCGCCTTCATCGCCACGCCCGGCGGCTTCGGCACGCTCGACGAGCTGATGGAGGTCCTCACGCTGATCCAGACGAAGATGGGCCGGCGGATCCCGGTGATCCTGATGGGCACCGAGTTCTGGAAGGGCCTGATCGACTGGATGCAGGGCACGCTCGCCGGCGAGGGGATGATCTCGCCCGAGGACATGAACCTGATCCGCGTGATCGACGAGCCGCAGGGCGTGGTCGACGCGATCTTCGACTTCTACCAGGCGCGCGGGTTCTACGCGACCACGCAGGACCGCGAGTCGAACCTGTACCTGTGAGGGTGGCGGGGTCCGCGGTGCGGCGCTGCTAGAATCGGCGGCCCCGCGGCCGTGCGCCGCCCGCCGCCGTCCGTCCTCTCCATGGCCGTCTTCACCCCCGTCGCGCGCGAGCAGCTCGAGGCCTGGCTCGCCCGCCTGCCGGTGGGGGCGCTGCTCGAGTACCGCGGGATCGCAGAGGGCATCGAGAACACCAACTACTTCGTCGACACGGACGGCGGCCGCTGGGTGCTGACGCTGTTCGAGCGGATCGAACCCGCGGCGCTGCCCTTCCACCTCGACCTGATGCATCACCTCGCCGCCCGCGGGGTGCCCTGTCCGGACCCGGTCGCCGCGTCCGACGGCGGCCGCTGGGCACCGCTCGCCGGCCGTCCCGCGGCGCTGGTCACCCGCCTGCCCGGGCGCGGCGTCGCCCGCCCGACGGTCGAGCAGTGCGGGCCCGTGGGCACGATGCTCGCGCGGATGCACGCCGCGGTGGCCGACTTCGAGGGCACGCAGACGAATCCGCGCGGCGCGGGCTGGTGGGACGGGGCCGCGGCCCGCGTCGCCCCGAAGCTGCCGGCGTCGGCCGCGGCGCTGCTCGCCGACGAGCTCGCC
>JBAXJZ010000379.1:0-4734 GCA_037137595.1 Burkholderiales bacterium
CAGGTCGTGGCCGATGCCGGGCTCGTTGTAGTTCACGTAGCAGGTCGCGAAGACGGCGACCTTGCCGGGCGTGCGCTGGCCGTCGCGGACCGGGAATCCGGCCGACGCGGCCGCGTTCTTCCTGAAGGTCTTCGACGTGAACTCGGGCACCCAGGCGTCCTTGTGCACGCCGAGCCGGTTCTCGAGGATCTGCCGGAAGCCCGGGGAGCGGTTGAGCGCGTTGACCGCCTTCACCACCACCGGAATGCCGGCGAGCGAGCCGTTGCGGTCGGTGGAGGCGAGGGTGGTGTCGCGGAACCTCGTCGGCGTGCCCGCGCGGAACTGGATCGCCTTGCCGCGCAGCATCAGGTGCGGGAAGTCGAGGTTCCACGGATGGGGCGGCACGTACGGGCACTTGGTCAGGTAGCAGACGTCGCACAGGTAGCACTGGTCGACGACCTTCCAGTAGTCCTGCTTGTCGACGCCGTCCACCTCACCGGTCCGGCCTTCGTCGACGAGGTCGAACAGGGTCGGGAACGCGTTGCACAGGCTCACGCAGCGGCGGCAGCCGTGGCAGATGTCGAAGACCCGCTCCATCTCCGCGAACGCCTTCTCCTGATCGAAGAAGTCGGGGTTGCGCCAGTCGATCGGGTGCCGGGTCGGCGCTTCGAGGGAGCCTTCGCGTGCGGTCATGGCCGGTGTCTCGTGGGTCGTCGGGGGCGGGCGCGCGGAGCGTCAGCAAAAAAGGGGAGCCCGAGCGCTCCCCTGGTCCGATCCGCGCCGGCCCCGCGCAGGGCCGGTCGCGGTGCGGCGGCGCTCAGGCCAGCTGCTCGAGCGCCTTGGCGAACTTGTTCGCGTGCGAACGCTCGGCCTTGGCCAGCGTCTCGAACCAGTCGGCGATCTCGTCGAAGCCCTCGTCGCGGGCGGTCTTGGCCATGCCCGGGTACATGTCGGTGTACTCGTGCGTCTCGCCGGCCACGGCCGCCTTCAGGTTGTTCGACGACGAGCCGATCGGCAGGTCGGTCGCCGGGTCGCCCACCTCGGCCAGGTAGTCCAGGTGGCCGTGGGCATGGCCCGTCTCGCCCTCGGCGGTCGACCGGAACAGCGCGGCCACCTCGGTGTGGCCTTCGACGTCGGCCTTGTTCGCGAAGTACAGGTAGCGGCGGTTCGCCTGGGATTCGCCGGCGAATGCGGCCTTCAGGTTGTCGTGCGTCTTCGTGCCTTTGAGCGTGGGCATCGGTATCTCCTTGTTGGTCTACAACGAGAGGCTGAACGCGTCGTCTGTCCAGTACAGAGGACGACGGATGCTACGAAGACGGGTCGCGCACGGTCAAATTGAACGTGAATATCCGATCGATTGGCTGAGACTATCGAAGGCGGCACCAGCCGCCCGCGACGGGGGCGGTGCGCCGGGCGCGACGCCTCAGGTGCCGGCGTCCTGGAGCCGGACCCGGGCGAGGAGGCCGCCATCGGACGGCAATTCCAGCGCCAGCGACCCGCCGTGGCGCCGCGCCAGCCGCGCGACGATCGCCAGCCCGAGGCCCGAGCCGCCGTGGCGGTTGCGTTCGGCGTCGAGCCGCGTGAAGGGGCGGGTGAGGCGCTCGATCTGGTCGGGAGGCACCCCGGGGCCATGGTCGCGGACGACGATCTCCAGGCCGCGACCGCTGCGGCGAGCCGCGACCTCGACGCGGACGCGGTCGTCGGGTCCGCCCGCGTAGCGGCGCGCGTTCTCGACGAGGTTCGCGACGATGCGGCCGAGCGCGGTCGGCGCGCCCTGCCAGTGCGTGCCGTCGGGCACGTCCAGGCCGATCGCCAGCCGGTCGGCGTCGGGTCCGTTGCGGAAGCCGTCGAGCACCGAGGCGAGCGCCGCGGCGACGTCCACCCGTTCGGTCGCCTGCGCGCCGGCGGGCTGCGCGAACTCGACGAACTGGCGGACGATCGCGTCGATCCGGTCGATCTCGTCGGCCATCGACGCGCGGGTGGCCTCGTCGACCGCGGACATCTCGATCTCCATCCGCAGGCGGGTGAGCGGGGTGCGGATGTCGTGCGAGATCCCGGCGAGGGCCTCGGCGCGGTCCTGTTCGAGCGCGACCAGGTCGCTCGCCATCCGGTTGAAGCCGCGGTTGACCGCGGCCAGTTCGGTGGGTGCGTCCTCGCGCAGCGGCGCGGGCGGTTCGCCCTGGCCGAGCCGCTCGATCGCGCGGGCGAGGTTCGACAGCGGCCGGTTCACCACGCGGCTGATCACCAGCGCGCCCGCGGTGGCCAGCGCGATCGCGATGCCGATCCAGCCGAGCCAGTTGCGGTTGGTCTGGCGCGCGATGCGGGCCGGGTCGAGCAGCATCCAGTAGGGATCGCCGTCGATCTCGAAGCGCACCCACAGGCCGGGGTCGCCGTTGACGGTCGAGGCGATCCGCGTCTCGTCACCCAGCAGGTCGCGCAGCTTCGCCTCGAAGGGCGCACCGAAGCGTTCGTCGGGCCACGGGCTCGCGTAGTCGCCGGGCTCGGCGGGCAGCAGGCGGATGCCCTCGTTGCGCGCGAGTTCGCCCAGCAGATCGATCCGCGCGGTGCCGGTGGCACTCACCAGGCCGGCGCGCGTCAGGTTGACGATCGACGCGATCTCCCAGGCGAATCGTTCGGCGCGGGGCTGCAGTTCGGCCGCGCGGAAGAGCTGGAGCCACGCGAGCAGGCTCGCGGCGACGACCGCCGCGATCAGCAGGAAGGTCCGCCAGAACAGCGAGAGCCGCACGACCTCAGTCGGGCACGAACACGTAGCCCACGCCCCAGACGGTCTGGATGAAGCGGGGGTTGGCGGGGTCGGTTTCCAGCAGCTTGCGCAGCCGCGAGACCTGGACGTCGAGGCTGCGGTCGAACGGGCCGTGCTCGCGACCCCGGGCGAGCACCATCAGCTTCTCCCGCGACAGCGGGGTGCGCGGATGGCGGGCGAAGACCTTGAGGACCGAGAACTCGCCGCTGGTGAGCGGCACCGGCTGGCCGTCCTTGTGGAGCGTGCGCATCGCGGCGTCGAACACGAAGGGGCCGAAGCGCACCTCGCCGAGATCGGTCGCGGGAGCGCCCGGCGTGTCGGGCGGCGGCTGGCGCCGCAGCACGGCGTTGATCCGCGCGAGCAGTTCGCGGGGATTGAAGGGTTTGGGGAGGTAGTCGTCGGCGCCCATCTCGAGGCCGACGATGCGGTCGATGTCATCGCCTTTCGCGGTCAGCATGATGATCGGCGTGCGGTCGTTCGCGCCGCGCAGGCGACGGACGATCGACAGGCCGTCCTCGCCCGGCATCATCAGGTCGAGGATGATCAGGTCCCAGGGCTCGCGCTGGAGCAGCCGGTTCATCGACGGCCCGTCCGCGGCGAGCGCGACCTCGAACTGTTGGCCGGTCAGGTAGCGGTGCAGCAGGTCGCGCAGCTTCGGGTCGTCGTCGACCACCAGCAGTCGCTTGGGGCTCGCTGACATCGTCGTGGGGCGGGGTGGCGGTGCGTCGATCATACTGCCCGGGCGGACGGCCGCAGGGGGCCCGCCGATGGCCGGTTACAGCGCGTTGCACCGATTACCCGAGCGCCGCCGCGGCCTGGCCGCGGCGGCCGACTAGAATCGCGACGTCCACTCCTCCCGAGGTGCCGGGTGCCCCGTCCGCTGCGCTCGTGCGTATACGCCTGCGTGCTCGCGGTCGCCTCGACCGCGGCGGGGGGCGCGCACGCCGACGACGCGCAGCGGCAGGCCGAACGGCAGGCGCGTCGGCTCGAGCTGCGCGAGCAGCTGCAGGCCGAGCGGGAGCGCTGGCGGGCCGATTCCGGCGGCGCGCCTCGGGGGCCGGGCGGCTACGGCGCGGCTCCGGGGTATGCCCCGCCCCCGGGCTATGCACCACCGCCCGGATATGCCCCGGCGCCCGCCGCACCACCGGGCTATGGCGCGCCGCCCGGATACGGCACGGCCCCGGGCTACGGTCCGGCGCCCGGGTACGGCGCGCCCCCCGGCTATCACCCGCCGCCCGGCTACGGTCCTGCACCCGGCTACGGTCCTGCACCGAGGCCGGCTCGGCCGCCGGGGTATGCCGCACCGGAATACGGCCCCGCGCCCGGCTACGCACCGGGTGCCCATCCGGCGCCCGGCGGCTGGGGCGGCGCGCCGAGGCTCAGTCCGGAGGAACGGCGCGCGCTCCGCCAGGAACTGCGCCAGCACCGTCCGTGATGCGCGCCGCCGGCGACGGCGGGTGCCCCCGTCGCTGACATAGAATCCGCCGATGTCCTCCGAGTCCCCGTCGCGGTCCGAGCCGGCCCGCGAGCCCGTCGTGCTCGCGATCGACACGACCGCCGGCCTGTGTTCGGTGGCCGTGTCCGGTCCGTCCGGACTCGTCCGTCTCGCCGAACCCATGATCCACGGTCATTCCCGCCGCGTGCTCGCGCTGGTCGACGCCGCGCTGGGGCAGGCGGAGGTCGAGGCCGCCGAGGTCGACGCGATCGGCTTCGGCAGCGGTCCGGGCTCGTTCACCGGACTGCGCATCGCCTGCGGGATCGCCCAGGGCCTCGGCTTCGGCTGGGACCGGCCGGTGGTGCCGGTCGACGCGATGACCACCCTAGCGCGGCAGGCGGGCGCCTCGCTCGAGGCGTCCCACGACGCGGTCTGGGTCGCGCTCGACCTGCGGATGGGCGAGGTCTGCGTCGCGAGCTTCGAGCCCGGGTCGCTCGCCTCGGCCTGGCCCCGGCCGCGCCGGAGGCTGTGGCCCTGGCAGCCCGAGCGGCGGGCC
>JBAXJZ010000380.1:0-4714 GCA_037137595.1 Burkholderiales bacterium
CATCGGGGCGTGCCCTCGGCCGCCCACGCCCGCACGATCGCGCGCAGCTCGTCGGTCGCGCCGGGCGGCGTCGCGTTCGAGTCGCCGTATTCGCCCGGCCGGTAGTGGCCATGCCATCGATCGCAGATTGCAGCGATCAGCAGGTCGACGCGCTCGTCGTCGAGCGAGTCGTCCGCCGGCGCCGGGGCGTCGAGCAGCGCGGTCAGGGCGGCGCGCGCAAGAGCGTTGAGAGCGGCCAGTTCGCGGTCGACACCGTAGGCGTCCAGCGACCGATCTCCGTGGACGTGCAGGCCGGTGACACGGTCGTGCACAGTGTCGTGGTCGATGAAGAAGCGATCCTCGTCCGCCTTCTCGGCCGGCAGGGCGTCCAGCAGCCGCGTTGCGGCCGCGTCCGCCTCGCCCTGGGAATAGTGTCGCGTGGCAGTCTCCGCGCTCGCCTTCTCGGCGGGCAGGGCGGGCGGGGCGGCAACCTCGGCCCGCAGCCGCCGGATCTCCGCGACGGCCTGGCGCAGCGGGTGCTCGGGGTGCACGTCGGCGAGGTGGTAGGCCTGCCAGACCTTCTCGGCGATGTCGGTGCTCATCGGCGAACCTCCTGCGCCTTCTGCCAGGCCGCATTGACGCGGGCCATCGTCGCGGTGTCGCCGCCGCGGTCCGGGTGGTGCTGCGCGGCCGCGCGCCGGTAGGCGGCGCGGATCTCGTCGAGCGGGGCCGCCGGCGCGACGCCGAGGACCTCGTGCCACTCGGGCTCGGCCGCCGGCGCGGTGATCGCGGTGAAGCCGGTGAAGGCCGCCTCGAGCATGTCGCCGGTGCCCCACCGCGCGATGCCGCGCAGCGCCTCGATCGTCTTGCTGATCGCGCGCATGTTGTCCTGCACCGTCGTCCACCGATCGCAGGCGAAGCACATCGGGCGCTTGCGGTACTCGAAGTAGACCGCCACGCCCGGGTCGGACGGTGCGCGCTGGTTCGCCAGCGGCAAGCCGTCCCGCCGGAGCGGGATGTTCGTGCTGATGATGACGTCGGGCCGCCGATAGCGCAGGTTCGTGTCGGTCAGCCGCGCGACCTCGGCGACGATCTCGTCGCGCGCGCGGGCGAACGTCGTCTCGAACTTCGCCGGCTCGCGGCGCCAGCTCGGCGTCCGGGCGCGGTGCGCCGGCCAGGTCAGCGGGTGTGCGTCGATCGTCATGGAGTCACCCAGCCAGCCGATGCCGCACGATGCCGGTGATGCCGGGCGGGGGCGTCACGTCGCGCGCGCCGTCGAGGAACGCCGGCGCGCTGTCGACTCCCGCGAGCTTCGCCGCCTCGACCTCCACCTTCGCGGTGTTCACGATGGTCTGCGCGACCTCGCTGATCGCCCGCGCGCGCTCGATGTCCATCGTGCCGCTGCGCAGCCCCTCGATGGTCGCGAACAGCGCGTCGCGGAGGTCGTCGACGTTCTTCTTCTCGCTCATGCCTTGCTCCGTTGGTTGATGACGCGCGTGATGACGCTGCGCAGTTGGACGATCTTCTGCAGCTCCGGGGGCATCCGGTTCCGCTCCATCAGCTCGGCCTGCGAGATCAGCTCGAGCGCGTCGGCCGTGATCTCTTCGACGACCGTCGTGCGCCGGCCCGGCCGGAACGCGACCACGTGGCCCGCCGGGATCGGCCCGTGCGCCTGCTCCCAGACCAGGCGGTGCACCATGACCCAGTCGCGCGGCGGGTAGCCGGTGTCGTGCACCTTGCGCTGCAGGTAGCCGCCGGCCGCGATGCGGTGCGAGCCGACGGGCTTGTAGTTCGCCGGCCGGTGGCCCGGCTTGAACGCGGTCTCGGCGACGGGGATCAGTCCCGCCAGCTTGCGACCCTTGCTCCAGGGGGTCATGCCCTTCTGGAACCGCGTGCCCATGCCCTTCGTGCCGTCGGTGCGGCCTCCTCCCGGGCCGTTCAGCCACGCGGGGTCCTTGCGGACGCCGAGGTTCGCGGCGAGCTTGTCGACCTGATGGCGCGCGACGCCGAGACGTGCCGCCAGGTCAGCAGTCTTCGTCGCGGGAAACTCGCGGCGGACCTGCTCGATCTCGGCGTCGGTCGGTCGCCACTTCGGGCGGTTGATGCCTCGGGATGCGGTCATGCCTCGGTCACCTCGATCAGTTCCCCGACCCGCGCCGGGTCGCGCTCGATCTTCTTCACCACCTGCAGCGCGTCGTGCAGCTCGCGCCGCGTGTGCGCCTGCTGCATCTCGTCGACCATCACGAGCGCGACCTGCAGCGCGGTCAGCTCGGGGCCGCTCGCGCCCCAGCGGCCGAGCCGCGCCCGCCGGGCGTGGATCGCCGCCAGCGCGCGCGCCGCGGTCTCCATCGCGCCGACGGCCTCGCCGTGGAAGCGGTGCGCGAGCACCGTCCCCCAGTTCACGCGGGTCGTCAGCGTCGCCCAGGCGTCGTCGTCGGCCACGCCGCGGCGGAACAGGTCGAGGCTGACGTGCGGCACGAGCTGCAGGTGCGCCTCGTCGGCCGCCGAGAAGCGGATCGACGGCGGCACGGCGGGGACCGGGCGCGGCCGGTACTGCTTCCGGGGGCGTTGGCTGCGCGGCACGTCAGCCCCCCTGGTGCTGGCGGATCAGGAAGTCCTCGGCGACCCGCTCGCACGCCGCGCGGACCGCGACCGCGAGCGGCGTCGGCCGGCTCGGGAACTCCCAGGCCGCGCCGAGCGCGAACAGCGCGGCACGCTGCTCGCCGCCGGCGAGCGCCGCGCCGGCCTCGCGCATCCCCTCGGCGTAGAGCTGCTCGACCGCCGGCGAGTACCGGCGCCACGGCTGCGAGAACGGCAGGCGGGGCGTCATCGCGCCCCCTTCGCCGGGGGCGTGTCGAGCGGCACGATCAGCGTGCGATTCGTCTTCGCGCAGTCGGTGCACAGGACCGCCCAGTCACCGAGGTTGCCAAGCCGCGTGCCGTACTTGTGGCGCTGCTCGGGCGTGCCCCACTGCTCCGAGCCTGCGGTGCGGAACGGCGGTTGCTCGGGGTCGTGGCCGGGCGGCCCGTTCTCGTAGCTCAGATCCGAGTCGTAGAAGGCCTTGCTCTCGCACATGTCGCACAGTCGGTAGTCGGCGAGGGCCATCACGCCTCCCCGCCGAGCGGACCGATCGGCAGCTCGGCCTGCGGCTCGGCGCCGGCGGTCTCCACCTGCTCGCCGGCCTGCAGCATGTCGACGAGCGTTTCCTGTGCCGCGACGTTCGCGCGGTAGCGCGCTCGCGCCGCGTGGCGGATCGCCTGCGCCGGCGACACGGCGCGCACCAGGCGGGCCTCGCCGTCGTCGGCGGTGACGAGGTAGATGCGGGTCGGCGTGCTCATCGCGCCTCCCGTGCGACCAGCATCGCGTCGGCAAGCGTGTAGGCGGCGCGGGCGAATTGCTCCGCACGGGGCTGCACGCCCGGAGGCGTCTGCATGGTCAATCCCTGCAGAGCCGCCGCCGCGAACCAGTCGCGCAGCGACATGCCGAGCGACAGGTGTGCCGGCGATCCGTCGGCGTTCAGTTCCTGAACCGGGAACGCAGGGCCGCCGTCGTTCGCTGCGCGGGAACCGAGCGCGCGGCCGACCTCGTCGTGCGCGCTGCCGTCGTGGTAGCCGCTCATTCCTCGCCGCCTTCGCTGTCGATCTCGCCGCGCTCGGGCGCGACGACGGTGATCGACGTCTCGCGGTCGATCATCATCGCCAGCCGGCCCGCCGTCTTCTCGTCGACCTTCGACGCCTGCACGCGCAGCGACAGCCGCACGCTGCCGCCCTCGACCGGCTCCACCTTCACGCCGTTCACCTTCACCGGGTCGAGCACGATGTTCGAGTCGCCGCCGAGGCCGTAGTCGATCGTGACCTCGCAGCCGACGTAGGCGCGGTCGACCTTGAACGGGCCCTTCAGCATCGGGTTGCGCAGGTTCGGCTTCTGCGAGTTCGGGTCGATCTCGTCGAGCAGGCCCGGAGCCTGATGCGCGGGGTCGCACCAGAACAGCGAGTCGCGGAGCTGCGAGCCGAACATCGCGAGATCGGTCGAGGGGCGGTCGAGTTCGAACGCGACGTCGACCGCGGGCACTTCCTCGTCGCCGTGCTTCTCGGCGCGGAGGTTCACGTTGCGCACCTTGGCGCGGGCATTGGAGAGGCTGAACACGGGTGCTCCTTGGCTGGTGGTGGTGGTCAGAACGGGATCTCGGGGAGCTGCTGGTACTCGCGCTCGCGCCGCAGTAGCTCCGCCGACAGGAACGGGATCGGGCGCCAGTGGATCCGCCGCGAGTCCGCGCGCCGCGTGCCGAGCTCGACGCGGTTCGCGCGGATGCGCCACCACTCGGGCACGTCGTACAGCTCGGCGAGCCGCTCGAGCCGGGCGACGTGCTGCTGGCGCAGCCACGCGGCGCGGACTGCTGCGCGCGAGGTCGCCATGGCTCAGGCGGCGCGGGCCCGCACGGTGCGGTCCTCGAACACCCGCACGCCCGGCAGCGCGGCGGCGGTGCCGAGGCCGCGCACGTAGGCGCGCAGCTTCGTGGTGTCGGCGGTGACCAGCGCGAGCAGCTCGGGGTGCTCGGCGACGTGCTTCACCAGAGCGAGCAGGTCGACCACCTCGAAGTCGACGCGGCTGACGGTGCTGATGCCCTTCGCCTTCGTGACCTCGGGCGCCGGCGGCGCGGCGACGACGAGCTGCGCGCTCGTGGCGGCGGCCGCGGCCTCGGACTGCGCACGCGCGGCGGCGGCGCGCGCGAGTT
>JBAXJZ010000381.1:0-4710 GCA_037137595.1 Burkholderiales bacterium
TGCGTGCCGGCGCCGAAGCCGCCGCCCGCGAGGCCGCCCTGCCCGGCCGCGCCGTCGCCGGCCAGCACGCCGCGCAGCACCTGCACGAGCCGCGTGGCCTCGGCGTTGCGCAGGTAGACCACCCGGATGTTGCCCGGCTCGGACGAAGGCTGATCGAGCCGCGCGATCAGGCTCTTGGCGAGGTTCATGCGCGCCGGACTGCTCGAGCGCAGCAGGATCGAGTTGATCCGGGTGTCGGCCAGCACCGTGACCCGCTGGCCCGGATCGACCGCCGCGCCGGGCGCGCCGCCCGCCGCGCGGGCCTGGTCGTCGAGCAGCCGCGAGACCTGCAGCGCGACGTCGCTGGCCAGCGCGTGCCGCATCGCCACCACCTCGATCTCGCCGGCCGCCGGGCTGTCGAGCGTGGCGATGATCCGCGCGAGCCGCTGCAGGTTGGCCGCGTAGTCGGTGATGACGAGCTGGTTGTTGTTCGGGTAGGCGACGATGGTGTTGTTCGGCGAGATCAGCGGCCGCAGCACCGGCACGAGGTTGCTCGCCGATTCGTAGCTGAGGCGGAACACCTGGGTCACGACCTGGTCGCCGCGCGAACGCGGGTTGACGCCCGCGTCGACCGGGCCGGACTGCAGCTTCGCGTCGGCCTCGGGCACCACGCGTGCGATCGAGCCGGTCTCCACGATCGCGAAGCCCTGCAGCCGCAGCGCCGACTGGAGCAGTTCGTAGGCCACCCCCGGCGACACCGGTCGCGGCGTCTCGAGCGTGACCTTGCCTCGCACCCGCGGGTCGATCACGAAGGTGCGGTTCAGCAGGTGACCGAACGCGCCCACCACCGAGTCGATCTCCGCGTCCTTGAAGTTCAGCGTGATCGGCGCACCCGCCCCGCCGCGCGCGCCGGTCGTCTGCGCGGACAGGGTCCCCGCGGGCTGCACGAGCGCGATCGCACCCAGCACGAGCAGGGGCACGACGACGCGTGCGATCCGGCCCGTCGCGAGGCGAAGCAGCGGAACGAGGCGCAAGACTCAGGCTCCTATCTTGATGATCGTGCGCTCGCCTTCGCGCCGGCCGAGCAGTCCGAGCAGGGGTTGCAGCCGCGCCCGCTCCGGCTCCTCGGCCAGTGCCTCGGCGGTGAACCGCAATCCCGATCTGGCATCCCAGCTGCCGTTGCCTTCCAGTCGCAACGGCCCCGAGAGTGTAATCATCCGCACCTGCGCCTGGGCGCCCGAGCCCTCGACGTCGATCCGGTATGCGCCCAGCGGGCGGACGGGCGTCAAGGCCGAGGCCGCCTGCCGGAGTTCGATCGACGCACGGCCGTCGAAGCGCCCGCTGCGAAGCGTGACGCCGTCCCACGACACCGTCAGCGCGCCGGTCGGACGGATTGTATTCCACGGCGACCCCAGCCGATCGAGGGCGACGGGCGGGAGCGACAGCGATCCCGGCGTGGCACGCAGTTCGCCGGCCCGCCCGGTGAGCAGCACGGGCTCGCGCATGCTGTCGTGCTCGATGCGTGCGTCGAGCACACCCACCAGCAGCGGCCACGCGGACAGCTTCCAGCCGAAGGTGCCGGGCAGCACGACGCCGGGGACCGTCGCGACCGCCGGCCGGTCGGCCGAGGCCTCGACGATGTCGGCGAGGACCACGCGGCCGCGTCCCTGCCAGACCGTGCCGGTCGCCTCGGCGAGCCGCACCCGGCCCTGCGTGGTCCGGTCCAGCGCGACGTCGACGAGGCTGGCCGGCGCCTGCGTGGCCAGGACGGCGATCACGGCGACGAGGCCCGCCACCGCGCCGGCGATCCGCCAGCCGAGGGGCGCACCGGGTCCTCGGTCGAGGCGTGACCGGCGGGCCGAGGACGGAGCGGACCGAGTGCCGATCACCCGCCTCGCTTCGGCGCCTCGAGTGTCAGGCGCACGCCGACCCGGCCGGGGTTCGTGTCGCGATCGATCGCGACGTCCACGGCGCGCAGTCGCGTCTCGCGCAGCGCGGTGTCGAACCAGCCCAGCCACGCGACGAAGGACACGTCCTTGAACCGCAGGTCGATCAGCTCGCCGGCCACCGTGAGCTGCGAGACCGCGCCCTTGAGCCCGGCCGCCTCGATCGAACGCTCCAGCGCGATCTTCAGTTGCTGGGGCGAATCGGCGCCCTGCGACGCCTGCCCGGACAGCCGTCGGGCTTCCGACGCGAGGCCCTCCATCTTGGCGAGCTGGCCGCGCAGCGCGGGGAGCTCGGTTGCGAGCTTGCGCCGGCCGTTCCAGGCCGGCTCGAAGGCCAGCAGCCACACCAGGACCAGCACGAGCACCGTGCCGCCCGCGCCGAGGATGCGACGCTCGCGGGACTGCAGCCCGCTCCACCAGCGCAGGCCCTGGTCGAGAAGTTCGGACGCGGCGCTCAACTGCGGAGTCCCACGGTCGCGATCGGGTCGCGTTCGTTGTCGAACTGCAGCGACAGCCCGGCCCGCGCACAGGCCTCGCGCAGCTGCTCGCGCGCTGCGCGGCCATCGACCCGTTGCGGCTGGAAGCGCACCTTCAGCCGCCCGTCACGGAACTCGACGCCGGCGAGCGCGTCGATGCCGCTGCTGCCCAGCGCGCCGGCGAACCGCGACAGCAGCGGGACCAGGTCGGCCGGTCCCTGCTGGCCGCTGGCCGCGCGCAGCGCCGCCACCTGCCGATCCATCTGGAGCACCGGGTCGACCACCACCTGCGCCTGCGGGAACGCGCCGCGGAACGTCGACTCGAGCGAGCGGCGGATCGCGTCCTTCTCGCGCGCGAGCTGCGCCCACTGGAGGTTGAGCCCAGCGAGCCCGGCCACGCCGCAGGCGAGCGCGAGCGCGGCCGGCACCCGCCAGGCGCGCGGGTCGAACGACGCGAGCATCCGGCGGCCGGCGGCTGCGCGACCGGCGAGCAGGTCGGGCCCCCCCGAGGTCGGCACCGCGAGCGGCTGCACGTCGACCGCGAGGCCGAGCCGCTGCGCGGCCCGCTCCAGCGATGCTCGCCACGACGGATCGTCGACGAACGCACGCAGCACGTCGGGACGGATCTCGCCGGCCGTCGCGGTCTCCACCGCCGCCACCACGGCCTCCGTGCGGAAGTCCGGATCCTCGCCGGCGGTCCAGCCGAGCCCGGCGTGTTCCGACGTGCGCAGCGCGATGCCGCCGTGCACGCAGGCGAGCGACCAGCCGTCCGCGCTCCAGGGCAGCGCGAGCTGCGCGCACCACGCGGCCCGGACCTTCATGCCGCGCCGCTCGAAGGCGCCGACGGTGAACTCGAGCCACTCGCGGTCGACGACGGCCACGAGCCGCCGCCCCTCGGGCAGCGTCGCCCCGGGCACGATCGCGCAGGCCGAGGCGTCCTGCAGCAGCGCGTCCTCGACCACGTTGGGCAGCGCCTGCTGAAGGCGCGCGCCCGACAGCGCGGGCACGACGGGCGTGAGCAGCACGACGTCGCGCGGATCGAACACCAGCCTCACCTGCGTGACGCCCTGCAGGCCGTCGAGCGAGACGCGCTCGGCGCGGCCGGAGGAGAGATCACCGCCACGGATCGCGAGCAGCCTGGCCTCGGTGCCGAATGCGCGTTCGCCCTCGCTGCGGGGGGGCAGCCAGATGACGGCCTCGCCGCGCTTCAGAGGCGCAGTTGCCATATCACCTCCACGCGATCGCCGGCCCGCTCGAGCAGCGTTTCCGTCTGGGACTCCATACGTTCGTAGCGTATCACCCCGGTCACGAGGAAGAAGGACGACCCGACCGACAGCAATGCGGGGCTGAGGGGCGTCTGCGCGTCGATCGCGTTCTTCGCTTCCTCGAGGGTCCTGAAGACCTGGACGCGCTCGCGGCGCGCGATGAAGCGGCGCGCGCCCGACAGGTCGAGCGCGTCGATCGTGGCGGCGAGCACCTCGGGCCCGGCGGTGTTCACGTTCACCGGCGTCGGGCGCGGCAGCACGATCGCGTGCGGCGCGAGCGCGACCACCGTCGCCGGGTCCATGTTGGGGATGTCGAGCAGGTCCGCGAGCCGCGTCATCGGCGGCCGCTGCGGCGGCACCACGCGGCCGTCGGCGACCCGCGGCACCGACTGCAGCACGCGCGCCGCGATCAGGTCCGCGCTCGACTCGGGCCGGCCCACCAGCGACAGCAGCTTGCGCAGCGCCTTCACGTTGGGCTCGGAGAGCACCCCGTTGGTGCCGGCGAGCGACGCGAGGTTGAAGCGCGACTGCGCGTCCTGGATCTGTCCGGCGAGCAGCGCGTTGCGTGCGCCCTCGTCGATCTTCGCGCCCGCGGTCACCGTCTCGTCCATCCGCGTGTCGAGCACCGGAACCGACCAGGGCTCGCCGATGTAGTCGACGTTGCCCGCGCGCAGGTCGGCCCGCAGGATCACCTTCGCCCAGTCGAGCGCCGCGCGTTCGATCCACCGCCCCTGCGCGAGCGCGAGCCGGTTCTCCACCGACCGGACCGCGACGTGCTCGCGCCAGAAGAGGCTCGTGACCACCACGGCGGCCAGCGTCACCACCAGCATCGCGGTGATGATCGCGGCGCCGTGCTCGCGCCTGCGGCCCAGGGGTTCGCGTCGCACGCTCAGTCCCTCACCGGAAAGATCCGCTGCAGCACCCGCCCGTCGCTGCGAACGACCCGCACCAACAGGCCGGTGACCTGGCGCGTGGCGCCCTGCGTGCCCGGCGCGGCACCGGCGGCGCCGGTCGTGCCGCCGGTGCCGTCGCCCGCGGCGCCGG
>JBAXJZ010000382.1:0-4696 GCA_037137595.1 Burkholderiales bacterium
GCCGGCGGCCCCGCCGCGCGCCGGTGGAACGCGCGGATCCGTTCGCCGGAACCCCGGCGTACCATGGCCCGGCCATGTCCGCCCGCCCCGACGCCGGCCCCGTGCCGACGGCCGCCCCCGTGCCCGACGCCGCGTCGTCGCGCCGGCAGGCCACGCTGCGCGGCATGGGCTGGATGGCCGCCGGCGGCGCGCTGCTGGTCACGATGAACGCGCTGATGAAGGTGATGACGGCGGAGATGTCGCCGCTGCAGGCGCAGTTCCTGCGCTACTTCTTCGGCCTGGTCGTGATGCTGCCGATGGTCGTGCGCCACGGGCTCGTCGCCTACCGGCCGAACCGGCTGCCCGGCCAGCTCTGGCGCGGCGTGGTCCACGCCGCCGCGCTGACGCTGTTCTTCATCGCGCTGCCGCACGTGCCGATGGCCGACATGACGGCGATCCTCTTCACCTCACCGATCTTCGTGCTCGCCGGCGCGGCGCTGGTGCTGCGCGAGCGGGTCACCGGCGCGCGCTGGGCCGCGGCCGCCGTCGGCTTCGCGGGCGTGGCGATCGTCGTCTGGCCGCACCTCACGGGGCACGGCGCCGGCGTCTGGAGCCTGGTGATGCTCGCGTCCTCGCCGTTCTTCGCCGCTTCGTTCCTCATCAACAAGGCGCTGACGAAGCACGACTCCCCGGGCGTGATCGTCACCTGGCAGAACCTCGTGGTCACGCTGATCGCGCTGCCGATGGCGCTGCCGTTCTGGACCTCGCCGTCGGCGTTCCAGTGGGCGGCGTTCCTGGTGATCGGGCTGCTGGGCAGCGGCGCGCACCTGTGCATGACACGCGCGTTCGCGATGGGCGACATCTCGGCGATGCAGCCGATGCGCTTCCTCGACCTCGTCTGGTCGTCGCTGCTGGGGCTCGCGCTGTTCGGGGACGTGCCGAGCGTGCATGCGCTCGCGGGCGGCGCGGTGATCGTCGCCTCGACGATCTGGATCGCGCGCCGCGAGGCGCTCGAGCGGGCGGCCGCGCCTCAGTCGAACCGGTAGCCCTGGGCCGGCACCACCCGCCAGGTGCCGTCACCCGGCAGCTCGAGCACGTCGTGGTGGAAGCGCACGATGCCGGGACGGTGGCTGACGCTCACCGGCGTGGTCCGCGTCGCGGCGAGCTCGCGGTAGAGCCGCTCCTCGTTCGCCGGATCGAGCGCGCTGGTCACCTCGTCGAGCATCGCGTAGCGGGGCTCGGCGAGCAGCACCCGCGCGAACGCGAGCCGCTGCTGCTCGCCGATCGACAGCACCTTCGCCCAGTCGTGCTCGGCGTCCAGCCCGCCGAGCCGGACGGCCAGCTCCCCGAGGTTGACCCGCGCGAGCAGCGCGAGCAGCGCCGCGTCGTCGATGCCGCCGTCGTCGCCCGTCGGCCGGCGCCGTGGGTAGAGCAGCTGGTCGCGCAGCGTGCCCAGCGCCATGTACGGCTGCTGCGGCAGGAACGTCAGGTGCTCGGGCTCCGGGCGCTCGATCCTGCCCTCGCCCGCGGTCCAGAGTCCGGCCACCGCGCGCAGCAGCGAGCTCTTGCCGCCGCCGCTGCCGCCCACGATCAGCAGGCCGCGCCCCGGCTCGATCGCGAACGACAGCTCGCGCACCAGCGTGCGGGCGCGGTCCGGCGTCTGCAGCACCAGCCGGTCGAACGCGACCCGCGTCGACGGCACCGTGGCGATCCGTGGGCCGTCGTCGCCGGGCGCGGCCTGCAGCGCCGCGTCCAGCAGCCGCGGCGACGCCTGCGCGCCGTCGGCGCGCCCGTCGAGCGACTGCGCGAAGCCGTAGAGCCGATCGATGCCCGCCGACAGCCGGGACAGGCCCTCGAAGTGGTCGACGACCACCGTCATCGCTGCCAGGATCGCGGTGAACGCGCCGCCGGCCTGCACCGCCTTGCCGACCTCGAGCTCGCCCGACAGGACCTGCCCGGCGATGATCGCGCTCGGCAGCACCAGCGTGAGGAAGCTGAACGCGTACTGGAACAGGTTCAGCCCGAACTGGGTGCGCAGCAGCCGACGAGCATTCCCGAACACCGCGTCGAAGCGTCGCTTCGCGCGGACCGCCTCGTCGGCCTCGCCGTGCGAGAACGCGATCGGCTCGGCGTGCTCGCGGATCCGCACGAGGCCGAACCGGAAGTCCGCCTCGCGCCGCAGCTGCCGGAAGTTCAGGCCGACCAGCGGGCGCCCGAACACCAGCATGGTGACCGCCGTGCCGAACGCCGCGTAGCCGACGAGGAAGCCGACCAGCGGGCGCGAGATCGACCACAGCACCGCGACGAAGGCCACCAGCTGGATCGCGGCGCCGAGCGCGACCATCAGGAAGTACAGCGACTGCTGCGTGAACGAGGCGACGTCCTCGGCGATCCGCTGGTCCGGGTTGTCGATCTCGCCGCGGGTGCCGAGCGCGTAGTAGCCGCGGTGCCGCAGCCAGGCGTCGACGAAGCGATGGGTCAGCCAGCGTCGCCAGTGCAGGCCGAGCGTGTCGCGGACCCAGTAGTAGAGCGCCCAGATCGGCACCGCGATCACGAGGATGCCGAGCGTGTAGCGGATCGCCGCCCAGAAGCGCTCGCCGTCGCGTGCCGCGAGCGCCGAGGTCAGCTCGCCGCTCTGGTGGACGAACTGCAGGTTGAAGGCGGTCTGGCCGAGCAGCAGCGCCACCAGCAGCGCGACCAGCACGCCGGCGCGCCAGCGTTCCTCCGAGCGCCAGTAGGGCCCCGCGATCGAGGCGAAGCGTCGCCAGCGCGCCAGGTCGAATCGTGCCCGCTCGATCGGTCCGTCGGTGCCGCTGCGCGGCGGCGCGCCGATGTCGGACAATGTCTCGCGCACCTCACGGCCCGCGGACCCGCCCATGACCCCTCTCCCTCTCGAGCTCGGCATCGTCGAAGGCTACTACGGTCGATCGTGGCGCTGGGACGAGCGCGCCCGCGTCGCGACCCGTGCCGCCGCCGCCGGGTACCGGTTCTTCCTGCACGCGCCGAAGGCCGCGACCGCGCTGCGCCGAGGCTGGCGCGAGCCGCCGACGCGCGAGACCCTCGAGCCGATGGCGGCCTTCGCGGCGCACTGCAGGGCGCACGGGATGCGCTTCGGCGTGGGCATCAGTCCGCACGGCATCGACGACGTCCCCGGCTCGTCGGACCGGGCTCGGCTCGCCGCCCTGGTTGCCACGCTCGAGGCCGCCGTCGGCCTCGACGAGCTGGCGCTGCTGTTCGACGACATCCGCGGCGACGATCCCACGCTCGCCGACCGGCAGGCCGACCTGGTCGCATTCGTGGCGGACCGCGGCGGCGTGTCCCGCCTCGCGGTCTGCCCCACCTACTACTCCGACGACCCGGTGCTCGACCGTGTCTTCGGCGCCCGCCCGCCCGACTACCTCGAGCGCCTCGGCCGTCGCCTCGATCCGGCGGTACGCGTCTTCTGGACCGGCGAGGAAGTCTGCTCGCGCGAGCACGGCGCCGCACACCTGAGGCGCGTCGCCGAGACGCTCGGCCGCAGGCCGCTGCTCTGGGACAACTATCCGGTCAACGACGGCGCGCGGATGTCGCAGGCGCTGCACCTGCGGGCGTTCACCGGCCGGCCGGCGTCGAACGCGCCGCTGCTGTCGGGGCATGCGGTGAACCCCGCGCTTCAGCCCGAACTGGGCTGCATCCCGCTGCTGACGCTGGCCGAGCGCTACCGCGTGGGCGACGAGGCCTACGCGTACGGCGACGCGTTTGCGCGGGCCTGCCGCGCGGTGCTGGGCGACGATGCGCTCGCCGCCGCGGTCCGCGGCGACCTGATCCGGCTGCAGGACACCGGGCTGGACCGGCTGGGCGAGCTCGCGACCGAGCTGCGCGCGACCTATTCGGCCTTCGACCACCCGGCCGCGCGGGAGATCCTCGACTGGCTGGACGGCGGCTGGCGGATCACCGACGAGATCGTGCGCACGCAGTGAGCCGCCGCCCGCGCGCGGGCGGCGAACCGGGACTCAGGCCGGCTTGACCCAGGTGAAGACGCGCATCGGCGGGATGTTCCAGGCCTCCCACTCGAACTTCGGCGCGCCGAGGTGCGGCGACGTGAACTCGGCGACGCGCGGCCGGACCTGGTAGGCGACGAAGCGCCCGCCGGGCGCGAGCACCGCGGCCACGGCGGCCGCGATGCGCTCGCCCACGTCCTGCGGCATCGTCGAGAACGGGATGCCCGAGACGATCGCGTCGGGCGCCGGCAGCCTGCGCGCGGCCAGCATCTCGGCGATGCGCTCGGCGCTGCCGCATTCGACGAACAGGCGCGGGTCGCGGACCGACTCGGCGATCCGCGCATGGAAGACCGGATCGAGCTCGATCGCCATCAGTCGCGCCTGCGGGCTCATCGCCTTCAGGAACGCGCGCGTGGTGCCGCCGGTGCCCGGCCCGAGCTCGACGATGGTCCGCGCCTCGGCGATCCGCGCATTGCGCGCCAGGCGGCGCTCCAGGCGGGCCGAGCTGGGCACCACCGAGCCGACGCCGGCCGGATCGCGGACGAAGCCCATCAGGAAGGCCAGGCGGTCGCCGAGGCCGGTCGGCGCGGCGGCGCGCTGGGCCGGCCGCAGCGCATCGCCGAGGTCGTCGTCGAGCGGGCGGGCGGCGGCGTGGGCGGACGTCGAACGGTCGTGGGCGTCGTGCATGAAGGGTCCCGGTGGAGTCGTGGCTCGGAGATCGAGCGCGGGCAAGCATA
>JBAXJZ010000383.1:0-4684 GCA_037137595.1 Burkholderiales bacterium
CGCGCTTCGTCGAGGGCTCGGCCATGCCGGCATCCGCCGCCGCGGCGAGGCCCGGGCCGATGCCCGAACCGACGCGGCTGCTGCCGCCGATGCCGGGGCGGACGGCCGCGCCCGTCGTCGAGCCCGGCTCGCCGGGCTGGCCTGCGGCGCCGCCGTCGGTGGCGCCCGTCACGCCCGCCGCGTCCGCGACGCCCGCCACGCCTGGCGCGTCCGTCGCGCCTGCTGCACAGGCCACGCAGGCCACGCAGGCCGCGCCCGCGGTGCCTGCCGTCCCCGACGCGCGCCTTGCCGACGACGAGGACCGCGGGACCGCACGGCGCTGGCGCTCGAGCCGCGACCGTCTGCGGATGATCGACTGAATCGACCCGGAGGAACCGACCGTGCTGCTGATCGCCGTCGAGGGGCCTGGCCTCGCGCCGAGGACCCTGCGGGTGGAGGCGTCGCCGTGCCGCATCGGGCGCGCCCGCGACTGCGAGGTGGTGCTGCCCAGCTGGCGCGTGGGCCGCGTCCACGCGACCGTCCACGTCGCCGGGCGCGTGTCCCGGCTCGTCGACGGCGGAACGCTCGCCGGGACGGTGGTCAACGGCGAGCGGATCGTCGAGTTCGGCCCGCTGTCGGCGGCCGACGTCGTCGAGATCGCCGGATTCCGACTGCGGATCCAGCTCGAGCGCGACGAGACCCCCGCGGGGCCGGCCGACGTGCCGTCCGGCGTACGCGAGACGGTGGCGTGGCGACGCCTCGTGCATCGGCAGCTGCTGCAGACGATCGACCTGCGTCGGCGCGACCTGCGCGGCATCGATCCGGCCGCACTGCGCGCGGAGATCGGCACCCTGGTCGAGCAGCTGCTCGACGAGTCGATCCGCCTGCCCGAGGACATCGATCGCGACCGGCTGGTGGTCGACGTGCTCGACGAGGCCATCGGGCTCGGGCCGTTGGAGCGTCTGCTCGACGACGCGTCGATCAGCGAGATCATGGTCAACGCGAGCGACGAGATCTGGGTCGAGCGCGGCGGACGGCTGCAGCGCCACGAGGCCGCGTTCTCCGACGACGACGCGGTGCGCAGCGTGATCGACCGGATCGTCGCGCCGCTCGGCCGGCGCATCGACGAGGCCTCGCCGATGGTCGACGCCCGCCTGCCCGACGGCTCGCGGGTCAACGCGATCATCCCGCCGCTCGCGATACGCGGGCCCGCGGTGACGATCCGGCGGTTCAATCGCTCGCTGCTGAACCCCGAGGACCTGGTCGCGGTCGGCACGGCCTCGCCGGCGATGCTCGCGTTCCTGCGGGTCTGCGTCGAGCGGCGGCGCAACGTGGTCATCTCGGGCGGCACCGGCTCGGGCAAGACCACGCTGCTCAACGTGCTCTCGAACCTCATCCCCGAAGGCGAGCGGGTGGTGACCATCGAGGACGCGGCCGAACTCACGCTGCGGCATGCCCACCTGGTCCAGCTCGAGGGGCGGCCGCCGAACCTGGAGCAGCGCGGCGAGGTGACGATCCGCGACCTCGTGCGCAACGCGCTGCGGATGCGTCCGGACCGGATCGTCGTCGGCGAGTGCCGCGGCGGCGAGGCGCTGGACATGCTGCAGGCGATGAACACCGGGCACGACGGCTCGCTCACCACCGTCCACGCCAACAGTCCGCGCGACGTGGTGTCGCGGCTCGAGGTGATGACGCTCATGGCGGGCATGGACCTGCCGGTGCAGGCGATCCGCGAACAGATCGCGGCGGCGGTGGACGTGATCGTGCACCAGGCGCGCTTCGCCGACGGCTGCCGGCGGATCGTCTCGATCATGGAGGTCACCGGGATCGAGGCCGGCCGGGTCCAGATGCAGCCGCTGTTCGAGTTCCGCGCACGCGACGGCGGCCGCGACGGTCGCGTGAGCGGCGAGTTCACCGGCTGCGACGCGGTGCCGACGTTCTACGACGCGTTGCGCGGCGCCGGCGTGGAACTCGACCTGGCGCCGTTCGCGAGGACCTCCCGATGAGTGCATGGCTGATCGTGGCGCTCGCGGCCGCCGGACTCGCCGCGGCGCTCGGCGCGGCGGCCGTCGCGACGACGCTCAAGCAGGGGGGCGACCGCTGGGTGTCGAGCTTCGACACCCGACTCGGCGCGGGCCTGCGGCAGGCCTTCGTCTACGTGGATCCCGGACGTCTGCTGAGACTGAACCTGATGGGCGCCGCCACGATCGGGCTGCTGGTCGCCGTGCTCGGGGGCGCGGCGATCGCGCTGCCGATCGCGGTGGCGATCGCCGGCGCGGCCCCCGGTCTCGTGCTCGCGCTGCTGCGCCGCCGACGGCTCGCGGCGCTCGCCGCGCAGTGGCCGGACGCGGTGATGCTGGTCGCGGGCGCGCTGCGGGCGGGCGCGAGCCTGCCGCAGGCGATCGCGCAGGCGGCGCGCGAACTGCCGGCGCCCGGCGGGCGCGAGCTCGACCTGGTGGCGCGCGAGCAGCGGCTGGGCGTGGGGCTCGATGCCGCGATGGCCGGGCTCGAACGGCGCATGCCGCTGGAGGACGTCAAGCTGTTCGCGGCGGCGCTGCGCATCGCGCAGGACAGCGGCGGGAACCTCGCCGAGACGCTGGAGCGCCTCGCCGAGACGCTGCGTCGCAAGGCCTCGGTCGAAGGGCGGATCGACGCGCTGACCGCGCAGGGCCGATTGCAGGGCTGGGTGATGGCGGCGATGCCGGTGGCAGTGGGGGCGGCGCTGTTCGCGATCGATCCCCAGGCAATGCGCCCGCTCGTCGCGACCTGGCAGGGGTGGGCGGTCTGCGCCGGCGTCGCGGTGCTGCTCGCGCTGGGGCTCCACACGATCCGTCGGATCGTGGACATCGATGTCTGATCCGCTGCTGCTCGTCGCGCTGGGGGCGGCGGCCGTCGCGGCGGCGCTCGCGTTCGCCTCGGTCAGGTTGCTGCTGGCGGCGCCGCCGGAGGACCGACGCTGGCGCGAGCGGCCGCCGCTGGGCTGGTGGATCGCCTGGCCGGTTCTGCGTCCCCTCGGTCTGGTGCTCGAGCCGCTGCTGCCGCCGCGCGGGCGAGCGCGGATCGCCCTGGCGCTTCGGCAGGCCGGCCTGGACCTCGCACTCGATCCGGGGCAGGTCGCGGCCGGCTGCGTGCTCGCCGGGCTCGCGGTCGGCGCGGTGGGCGGCGTGCTGCTCGCGGCTGCGCAGGACGGGCCGGGCTGGCTCGCGATGCTGCCCCTACCCGCGGCCGCGTGCGCGGCCGCCTGGCCCGCCGCGTGGCTGCGGGACCGTCGGCGCGCGCGGCTTCGGGCGATCGAGCGTGCGCTGCCGTTCTTCCTCGACGTGATCACGCTGTCGGTGGAGTCGGGCGCGAATCTCACCGGCGCGCTCCAGCACGCCGTGGCGCGCGGCCCGGGCGGCCCGCTGCAGGCCGAGCTCGAGCGGGTGCTGCGCGACGTCCGTGCCGGGCGGACGCGCACCGAGGCACTGAGGGCGCTCGCCGAGCGGCTCGATGCTCCCGCCGTCTCGAGCTGGGTGGCGGCCATGGTCTCGGCCGAGCGGCACGGCAGCGCGCTCGGGCCGATCCTGCGCGCGCAGGCCGAGCAGCGCCGGATGGAGCGCTTCCAGTCGGCCGAGAAGCGGGCGATGCAGGCCCCGGTGAAGCTGCTCTTCCCGCTGCTCGTCTTCATCTTTCCCTGCACGTTCGTGCTGCTGTTCTTTCCCGTCGTGGTCCGACTGATCGAGGAGGGCATCCTGAGATGACGACCCCCGTGACCGTTCCCGTACGCCGCGCCCGCTCGCCCTGGGCCCGGCTCAGGGGCCTGCTGGGCGATGCGGTCCTGCCGCCGGGCCACGGCCTGCTGCTCGAGCGGTGCCGCGCGGTGCACACCGTCGGGATGCGGCGGGCGATCGATGTGGTGTTCCTGTCCGCCGACGGCGCGGTGGTCGACCTGCGACGCGGCCTCGGGGCCGGGCGGGTCGCGGTGTGCCGGCGCGCGGCGTCGGTGCTCGAGCTCGCCGCGGGCGACGCGTGGCGCCTCGGGCTGTGGACCGGCTGCCGGGTGCGCTGCGTGGATGCGGAGGGCGGGCGATGAGCGGGGTGCGAACGGGTCTCGCGACGGTCCTCGTCGCGTCGGCGCTGACGGCGGGCCCGTCGGGCGCGCGGGCCGATGGTGCGTCGCCGTGGGTACCGGCGCCGGTACGCTCGAGCGCGGTGGGGTCGGCCACCGGCGTGCCGCCGCTGCGGCTGCTGCGCCCGATCGCGACCGACACCGTCGATCGCGCGCTGCGCGAGGCGGAGGGGCTCTACCGGGGCCGCCAGCACGCGGCCGCGCTGCATGCCTACGGCACGCTGGTCGAGATGGACCCGTCGCTCGCGCGGGCGTGGCTGCGGCTCGGCAACCTGCACCAGCAGGCGGGGCGCGACGAGGAGGCGCTCGATGCCTACCGGCAGGCGGCGCTCGGGCCGGGCGCGGCATCGCGCGACATGGAGGCACGCGGCAAGGCGCTGCTCAACATCGCGCTGCTCGGGGTCGCGCAGGCGAGCCGGGCGATCGACGAACTCGACGCCTTGGACGCCGAGTCCCTGGACGAGGCCCGTGACGCGGTCGCCCGGCAGGTGGGCGCGCAGCGGCGGCGCACGACGCGGGCGGCCACCCTGTGGACGGAAGGCGAGGCCGCGCGGGCGGCCGCGACGGCGCCCGGGGGGCCGGTGACCGCCGCGTCAC